>CALEDW010000105.1 GCA_937949585.1 uncultured Acidimicrobiia bacterium | reverse complement strand
CGGCGGCGCCGGCCCAGGCTCGAGCCTGGCGGGCCGCCGGTGTCGACGGGGCGCTGCGACGCTCGTCGCTGATGGTGTCGGTGCTGAACCGCTCGGGCAACAAGCTCGACCAGTTCCTCCCGGTCGAGGCCGATCTGGCGGCCCGGCCGGCGCGGGACGGGGTGGCGGTGCGCCTGCGGCTGCGCATCCGGAACCTGGCCCCTGAGGGGCTCGGCTGGTACGTGCTCGGTCCGTACCCCTACAGCTCCCTGAGGGAAGGGCAGTACCGGGGCATCGTGGCCGTGAACCTGCCGTGGGCGGCCGGTGCTGCGGCCCTGGAGGGCGTGGAGCGGGTGGTGGCCTCAGGATCCGACGGCCCCACCCGGGTGATCGCCGGGGACATCGACCTCGACCGGGGCGAGACCGGCGTCGTCACGCTGCGGTTCCGCATCCCCCACGGCTACGAGCGCGTCCGGATCGAGCCGTCGGCCCGCTCGCCCGCGACCGCCTGGCGGGTCGGCGGGGCCGTCTTCACCGACGACCGGGCGCACGTCGTCGACCTGGGCAAGCTGGCCCGCGCCGGGCGGTGACGACCGCCGGCGCGCTTCGCCGTGCCGCCCCGGCAGCCGCTTCATCAACGTTTGGGATTTCGCCCCGCCGGGTTGACCCGTGTCGCCACTCGGCTACACTCCGTGGTCGGCGGTCCCGGGAAGCCGGCACTGCGGGCCGACGGGAGGTGCGCAGGACCGCCGCAGGAGGCCAGGAGGTCGACATGCAGGCAGCAGGCGAGGTGCGGAGCCGGCGGGCCGGGCGTGGGGTCGGCCGGGTGGCCCGGGTGGCCGCGGCCCTTGGGGTGGCGGGCGCGGCGCTCGTGCCGTCGGCCGCGCTTGCGGTCGACTACCCGACGGGCGGGAACCCCCCGACGGAGGTGAGCCGGACCGGTGCCCAGACGAGCCCGGCGTCCACGTCCAGGCAGTCCTCGCTGCCCTTCACCGGCGGCGACGTGGCCGGGCTGGCCGCGATCGGCGCGGCCGCCGTCCTCGGTGGCGGCCTGATGGTCCGCCACGGCCGGCGGTCCCGCGTCCAGGGCTGAACTCCGGGCCGGCGCCGGCCCGGCCCGGGTGCCGGGGGTGAGCGACGCCACGGGGCGCCGGGGTCGGGTCGTCCTGTTCAACGAGAACCTCGGTGGCCACGCGTCCCTGCACGGTGCACTGCGGGAGGTCCTCGGATCCTGGGGCGGGGTCGACGCCGTCTTCTGTGACCTGCCGCCGCCGGGACGGCTGCGGCGGGTGCTCTCGGCCCGCATCCCCGCGATCGGACCCCGCGACCTGGACCTGCAGCCCGTCCGCTTCCGGGTCGCCCAGAGCGTGCAGGCGCACCGGCTGCTCGCCGCGACGTTGCGGCCGGGCGACGTGCTCCACGCCTACACCCAGAGCGCGCTGCTGTGCAGCCGCCGCCTGCTCGCCCGCTGGCCGAGCATCGTGGCCACCGACGCCACGATCGCCCAGGGCCTGTACCACCTGCCCTACCGGCGCCCGACGCGCCACTCCCACCTCGGGCTCCGGGTGCTGCGGAGGGCCGAGCAGGCCGTGTACCGGTCGGCCACGCTGGTGGTCGCCCAGTCCCGTTGGGCCGCGCGCTCCCTCACCGAGGCGTACGGAGTCGAGCCGGAGCGGCTCCGGGTGATCCCCTACGGGTTGCCCGACCGTCCGGTGCGCCGACCGCGGCCCGGTTCCGAGCCGCCGGCGGTGTGCTTCATCGGTGCCAGCTTCGAGCGCAAGGGCGGGACGCGCCTGGTGCGCGTGGTGCGGGAGCGTCTCGGGGGTACCCTCACCTGCCACGTGGTGACCCGCGACCCCGTGCCGGCCGCTCCGGGCGTGGTCGTGCACCGGGACCTGGCGCCGGGCGACCCGCGCCTCGACGAGCTGCTCGCCCGCTGCCTGGCCCTGGTCCTGCCGAGCGAGATGGACCACTCCCCGTACGCGGTACTGGAGGCGATGCGGGCAGGCGTGGCCGTCGTGGCCACCCGAAGCGGCGCCGTGCCCGAGATCGTCGTCGACGGGGAGACGGGGCTGCTGGTGAGCCACGACGACGCCGCGCTCGCCACGGCGCTCGGAACGCTGGTCGGCGATCCCGGCCGCGCCGCGGCGATGGGACGGGCCGGGAGGCGGCGGTTCGAGCGCTGCTTCGACGCGGGCCGCACGACGGCCGCGCTCCTGGAGGTCTGCGACGAGGCGCGCCGTCGCCACCGGGCGCCGGCGGGTCGGCGGCCCTGACCGTCGGCGGTGGCCGCGTCACGCGGTCACGGAGGGTGTTCACAGGGGGTGGTGCCGGTGCTACGGTGCACGCTGCGCACGTGCTGGACGTCGGTCGGACACGGTTGGGGGACGTCTCCATGGCCCAGGTCCCGAGCTCGAGGGTGGGCGGCGATGCGGTCCGCCACGGTGCCCCGGGCGGTCGGCGCAACGCCCCGGTCGGCCGGTCGCGGCGTGTCCGCCCCACCCGGCTCCGCACGGTCGAACCGGTCCCGCCGACCGTCGGGCGGGAGGCCGTCGGGTCCGGACCCCGCGGGCCCTACGTCCGGGTGGTGAAGCCGGTCATCGACCGCCTCGGCGCGGCGGTGGCGCTCGTGGCGCTCGCCCCGCTCATCGGTCTCATCGCCCTCGCCGTGCGCGTCACGCTCGGACGTCCCGTGCTCTACCGGCAGCGCCGGGTCGGGCTCGGAGGCCGAAGCTTCGACGTGTACAAGTTCCGGACGATGCGCCACGACCGCCGGCGCCACCGGATCCCGGTGACGCACGAGCGGCGCACGAACCACAAGCGCTCGGACGACCCCCGCCACACCCGGCTGGGCCGCCTGCTGCGCGAGTGGAGCCTCGACGAGCTCCCCCAGCTGTGGAACGTGCTGCGGGGCGAGATGAGCTTGGTCGGGCCCCGGCCGGAGCTCGTGGAGCTCGTGGAGCGCTACGAGCCGTGGCAGCACCGCCGCCACGCGGTGAAACCCGGGCTCACCGGTCTCTGGCAGGTCTCGGCCCGGGGTGACGGCCCGATGCAGCTGCACTGCGACCTCGACATCGCCTACGTCGAGTCGGTCAGCCTCCGCACCGACCTGGGGCTGCTCGCCCGGACCATCCCGGCGCTGCTCGCCCGCCGCGGCTGCTGAGCACGCGTCCGGGGCCTGCGCCCCGCTGAACGGACGGGCGCCGCGACGCCCGTCCTGCCGTCCGAGCGGCTCAAGTCGCCACCAACAGTGGTCGAGAACCCTCCCGTCGGTCACCGATCGCCGGCTGAGGGAGGGACGTTCGGATGCGCAGGATCGGCGGCAACGCGCCGCGAGCGGCGCTGGCGGTGCTGACGACGGTGGTGGGCATCCAGGCCACGGTTGCGGTCGGCCGGCCCGCCGCCGCGCCGGCCTCGGCAGCCGTCGGGGCGTCCTCGACGGCCGCGCGGGCCGGGATCGCCACCGGCAACTGGGTACTGTGGCAGTCCGACGCCGAGCTCGCCGCCGACCTCGACGCGATCGCCCGGACCGGTGCCCGGTGGGTGCGTTTCGACGTGGACTGGAACTCCACCCAGCACGGCGGCCCCCGGTCGTGGAACTGGGCCGCGATCGATCGGTTCGTCGTCGAGGCCCGGCGGCGCAACCTCGCGATCATCGGGATGCTCGCCTACACACCGCCGTGGGCGCGACCCGCCGGTTGCGGCTCGCTGAAGTGCCTGCCCGCCGACCCGCAGACCTTCGCCGCGTTCGCCGCCGCCGCCGCCCGCCGGTACGGCCCCGGCTCCGACCGCCCCGATCTGCGCGGGGCGATCCGGGTCTGGGAGATCTGGAACGAGCCGAACCACCTCCCGTTCGCTCAGCCCGTTCCCGATCCGGTTGCCTACACCCGCCTGCTGCAGGCCGCGTACCGGGCCGTGAAGTCGGAGGACGCAGGGGCGACGGTGATCACCGGCGGCCTGGCTCCGGCCCCCGACGCCCCGGGCCGTTCGTACCAGCCCGGTTCGTTCCTGTGGGCGATGTACCAGGCCGGGGCCAAAGGCTTCTTCGACGCCGTCGGCCACCACCCCTACGCCTACCCGTTCAACCCCTTGAACGGAAAGGAGTGGAACGCCTTCACCCAGACCCGCGACCTCCATGCGATCATGCGCCTCTACGGGGACGGGGCCAAGAAGGTGTGGGGCACCGAGGCCGGCGCCCCCACCGGCACCACCGACCGCTCGGTCTCGGAGGCCCAGCAGGCACAGTGGGTGCGCGACTACTACACGGGGTGGGTGACCACCTTCGGGTCGTTCACCGGGCCGCTGCTGTGGTACCAGCACCGCAACACCGGCAACGACCCCCGGGACATCGAGGCGAACTTCGGCCTGCTCCGCCGGGACTGGTCGGCGAAGCCGTCCTACCTCGTCTTCACCGATCTCATGCGCAGCGGCGTGGCGGCACCCGCACCGGGCCTTCCGGTGGCGGTGACCGGTGGTCGCCGGGTCGTGATGCACCCCCGGTCGGGCTTCTACGTCCTGCGTCCGGACGGACGGGTCGTCGCCTACGGCGGTGCACCCGACTACGGATCGCCCCGTTTCGGGTTCGACGCGGCCCGGGGGCTGGCGGTGATGCCCGACGGCGCCGGGTACGTCGTGCTCGACGCCTACGGGGGACTCTGGCGCTACGGCAGCGCGACGCGAGGGCCGGTGGGCGCCGCCCGGCTGCCGTACTTCGGCTGGGACATCGCCCGTGACGTGGCGATCACCCCGGACGGGCGGGGCATCGCCGTGCTCGACGGCTGGGGTGGCGTCCACGGCGCCGGGTCCGCCCCCCGGGTGCGCAGCGGCTACTGGCCGGGATGGGATATCGCCCGCGCCCTGGCGTTCACCCCCGGAGGGGCGCTGGTGCTCGACGGCTTCGGCGGGCTGTGGCGGACGGGGTCCACCCCCGCGGGGCGCACGCCCTACTTCGGGTGGGACATCGCCCGGGACCTCGTGGTGAGCCCCTCGGGGCGGGGCTTCGCGGTGCTCGACGGCTTCGGCGGCGTGCACGCCGTGGGCGACGCTCCCCGCGCCGGCGGGAACCCCGGGTATGCCGCCGCCGACCGGTTCCGGGGGGTCGCCCTGGCCTCGGGCCGGTACCTCACGGTGCGCTGACCGGGCCGCCGGGCCCGGATGCCGCCGGGGAGGCTGCCCCCGGTCCGGGCGAGGCCGTCGACGCAGGAGCGACGCGGGCGACCACCGCGTACTCCTGGGGACCGAAGAGGGTCGTGTTCAGGCGGGACAGCCGGTCGTTGACCTCGTCGATCCACGGTGCGAGACCGGGCACCGTCTCGATGAGCGGGAGGCGGTACCCCTCGGCGGGCGCGAAGTAGCGCAGCTCCACGTCCCGGAAGCCGGCCCGCTCGCAGAGGAACTGCAGGAGCAGCGGGTGCAGCGGCCACACGTGGGTGGGGTCGAGGATGTACGAGTTCCCGAGTACCACCAGGGACGCCGGGTTCGGGGTCTCGGCGATCAGGATGCCGCCCGGGCGGAGCCGGGAGGCGGTGAGCTCGAGCAGTTCGACGAGCCGCTCGATCGGGAGGTGCTCCACCACGTGCACGGCGATCACGGTCCCGAGCGAGTGCGCCGGGAGGTCCCGCAGGTGGGCGAGCGCGTCCCCGGTCACCACCGGGCGGCCGGCGGCCCGGGCCTCGGCGGCCATCGCCGGGTCGAGCTCGACGCCGGTCACCGCCACCCCCGCGGCGGCCAGCGCCCCCACCAACTCTCCCCGGCCGCAGCCCACGTCGAGGACGGGCTGGTGGGCGGCGCACAGCTCGGCGTAGCGCTCGAGCAGCGTGGCGGTCAGCTCCTCGGGGGCACCGCGGAAGCGTCGCTCGAAGCCGAGGTAGTCGAAGCGAACCGTCGCCGCCTGCGGCCCGGTCCGGGCCGCAGGAGCGGGGGCGACGGGGACCCCGGCCGGGGTGCCGAGGTCCCGGACGCGTCGCTCCAGCGTTCCGAGGCGGTCCCGCAGCTCGGCGATGCGGGCGGGAGCCGCCTCGAGCCCCGACCCGGGGGCCAGTCCCTCACCGAGCCGGTCGAGGAGCGTGCGCAGCGCCTGCACCTCGGCCTTGAGGAGCTCGAAGGTCGTCGCCAGCGCCTCGATGCGGGTATGGGCGTCGGCGGCCCGGGCGAGCAGCATGGCGGCGCCGGTGGTCCCCAGCGCCCGCAGCTCGGCCCGCAGCTCCTCCACCCGGGCGGCGATCCCGGGATCCTCCGTGCGGGCGGCCAGCCGCCGGGCGACGAGGTCGGCGATGCGGTCCAGCATGCGGTCGGCGAGCGACCGGAGGCGGGCCCCTCGCCGTCGTGGCGGGACCGTGGGCTCCGGCGGCCCCGGGGTGACCTCGACCTGCAGGCCTCCGGCCGGCCCGGCGAGCGCGTGCCGCAGCCCGGCCAGTGCCTCCGGCGCCAGGTCCGGGTGGTTCACCAGCGGACCCCGGTGAGCTCGACCGGCGGACGGGGGTCGCACAACGTGGCGGCCGTTGCCAGCGCCCGCATCCGGGGCGCCGCGCCGGGCGGGGTGTCGAGCGCGGTGAGCGCCGCCTCGAGCCCGGCGAGCGGGTGGTGGGGCGGCCGGGGTGCCGGGATCCCGCAGGCATCCAGCAGTGCCGCCGCCGCCCTGTCGAGGTCGAGGACCCTGCGCACCAGGGACCGCGCGTGGCCGGAGCACACTGCGGTGAGCTCGGGATCGGCGGCGAGGCCGGTCAGCGCCGCCTCGACCCCGTCGTCCGGGCGGACGAGCAGGTGTACGCCGTCGCGGGCCCCGAGACGCCCGGCCGTGGCCGCGTCGGTCACCACGGGGGTACCCAGCGCGAGCGCCAGCGACACCGCGGGTCCCCGCACCGCGGCGGCCGAGGCGCAGGCCAGCGCGGTGGGCACGAGCCGCCCGGGCACCGGGGTCGCGCCGGGGTAGCCGATCCGTACGAGGAGCCGTTCGGGCAGCCCGTGGGCCCGGCGGATCCGCTCCCGCACGAAGGGGGGCACCGGCGGGTGCGCCGCCGCGTCGACCGCGTCGGGGTGGACGGTCAGGATGACGGGTCCCCCGGTCGGTGACGGCGTGGACCCGGTGGAGGTCCCGGTCACCACCAACACCGTTGCCCGGCGTACCTGCGGGAGAGCGGCGTCGGTGGGACCGGCGGCGAGCACCGCCACGGGGACCCCCTGGTCGGCCAGGGCCAAGGGCAGGTCCGCCGCGCCGGGCGAGGTGGCGAGCCGGGCCGCAGGCCGGGGGGGCCGGTCGACCGGCGCCCGGACCACGACCCGACGGGCGAGGACCTCGATGAGGGTCTGCGCCCACAGGGGCACCGGCCGCCCGTCGCTGAGCAGCTCCACGACCGCCGGGACCTGTGGCGGCGTACCGTCGCTCACGGCGCGAGGAGGCGCTCGACCACCGGCGCCCAGGACAGCTCGGCCACCCGTTCCGCCCCGGCCTCCCCGAGCTTGCGGGCCAGGTCGCGGTCGGCGGCGAGCCGGTCGACCGCCTCGGCGATCCCGGCCGGGGTGCCGTCGGTGACCAGACCGGTGACGCCGTCGGTCACCCACTCGAGCACCCCCCCGGCGTCGGCAGAGGTGATCACGGGTTTGCCGGCCCGGAACGCCTGCAGCGTGACGTAGCCGTAGTCCTCGTCGTGCGGGACGTACAGCACCGCCAGTGCCCGGGCGAAGCGCTCGACGAGCTCGGTGTCGTCGACGTGGCCGGTGAGCGTGACCCGGTCGGCGAGCCCGGCGGCGGTGATTCGTTCGGTCAACGAGGCGGCGAGGCTGCCCCGCCCCGCGATCGTGAGGTGCACCGGGGCCCGCACGTGCGCGAACGCGTCGACCATCAGCTCCGGCCGCTTGTTGGCCTCGAGGCGCGTCGCGCAGAACACCTCGTCGCCGAACGGACCGGGATGCAAGCGCTCGTGCAGGGGCGGGGGGTGCGCGAGCGGCTCGGCGACCAACCCGGTGGTGTGCAGCAGCCGGGAGGCGACCACGCCCGAGGTGCTGAACAGGCGCATCGCCTCGCCGAGGGCCACGCGGTCCCAGGTGGCCAGCAGGCGCTGTGCTTCGCGCGACTCGTCGTCGTCCGCGATGTCCGACCAGGCGGTGCCGGCGGCGTCGTAGAACGGGCGGTGCTGGTGGAACAGCCAGACCACCTTGCGGGGGTGACGGACGAAGTAGGAGGGGAAGTTCGTGGCGATCACCACGTCGGCATCGAGGGGGACCATCCGCCACGCCAGCGCCGCGTCGAACACCCGGGTCCGGTCCCAGGCGGTCGGGAGCCGTACGAGCTCGGCGCGGTGACCGGCTTCGCGCACGGCGGTCACGAGGTTCTCCATGTGCTGCTCGGCCCCGCCCCGCACGAAGGGCACCTGGGCGCCGCAGACGCACACGTCCACCGGGCGATGCTACCGGCGACGCCGGCTCCGGGCCGGGGTCCCGGTAGGATCGACGACCCGTGGAACGCAAGGGTCGCCTGGGCTTCGTTCCGGCGCGCTACGGCGACGGCGTGGTCGGCGGGGCCGAGGCGGTGCTCGCCGAGACCGCCCACGGTCTGGCGGCCCGGGGCTGGGACACCGAAATCCTCACGACCACCGCCACCGACCACTTCACCTGGGAGCCGGTGTTCCCGTCCGGGGTGTAC
>CALEDW010000104.1 GCA_937949585.1 uncultured Acidimicrobiia bacterium | reverse complement strand
CCTCGAGCGCGAAGTACGGCTGCCAGTCGGACTCCAGGGCCGGCCCGTCGGGGTCGAATCCGTGCGGGAGCCGGCGGAACCGGTGCCGCTCTTCGTCGAAGAGCCACACCGAGTGGGTCGAGTCGAGGCGGCGCACCCGCCGGCAGGCTAGCCCCCACCCGGCCGCCGGACTCGCGGGCGTGCCGGAGCCGCTCAGTTCGGGGCGTGCACCCCGGAGCCGGGCCTGTCGTAGGGGCGGGTGGCACCGAACGCCTGCGACTCCAGCGGCCAGGGACGGGTGGTGTCGATCACTGCGATCACCTGGCGGATGGCACCGGGGAACGGGGTGCGGCGGGCCCGGCCGCCGAAGGGGTCCGAGTACCACACCGCCGGCCCGTCACGGTTGGTGATCCAGAGCTGGTTGACGTACATCTCCCGGTGTGCGCCGTTGAACGGGGAGTCGGGGTGGTCCCAGGCCAGTCCCGGCGGCACGCCCTCACAGGGGCCGCCCCGGGCGCGCCGTTCACCGAGCCGCTCCCAGCAGGCGGTGACGGTGCGGCCGAGACCGCCGGGCCGGGCCGGGTCGTGGTACCGGGCGGGGTTGAACACCGCGAAGTGCGGGTCCCAGTAGGCGAGCCGGCGCCCGTCGGCGCTGCGCAGTTCGTTTGCGGTGAGCCAGTCCTCGTAGAGCCCGGGTGAGAACTGGGAGAACCGTCCGGCGGGCACGAGGATGTGGCGTTCCACGCAGGTGCGGTCGGGGATGAAGCGCACCCCCCGGCCCCGGACGACCGGCGGGGGAGGCGTGGGGTCGACCACCACCTCCACACCCCGGCCACAGGAGCGGTGGAACGAACCGGGGGTGCCGATGGCGCTGAGCACGGTGAGGGCCATCTCGGTCCCGTCGGTGCAGCGGGCGAACCAGGCCAGCTCGTGGAGGTTCATCGAGAACGCGTCCGGCGAGTGGGTGCCCTGGTGGAGCTTCCCGAGCACATCGCAGCTCACGGGGGGCTCGATCGGCACCCGCCGGCCGTGGATCGAGTAGTGCAGCCGGACGTCGTTCTGCCACTCGATCTTGTGACCGACGTGATCCTCGTGGCGCATCGCCCCGGTGATCCCTTGGGCCGCGTGCCACTCGTCGAGCTTCGCGTTCGCGTACCCGAACGGGATCCCGCCCTGCAGCTCCCGGATCCAGGGCCACAGCTTCGAGTTGCGGGGGTTGCGGCCGTGCTCGTGTCCGAAGGTGCAGCGCCGGCCGGTGGCGGGATCGATCACGGTCGGTGGGTGCCAGGTGGGATACCAGCGGCCGTCCGGGCCGCGCACCCGGTACCGGTCGTGGAGGGCTTTCGGGCAGGTGTCGTACCGGGTGGGCGACCAGTCGCCCCCCGGCACCGCAGCGTGGGCGCCTGCGTCGTGCAACCCTGCGGGAGGCGCGGCGGCCGCCCTGCCGGCCGCCGGTCGGGTCGGCAGCACCGTCGCCACCGCCGCCAGGGTTGCGAGCCCGGCCAGCACCCCGGCCAGCAGGCCCAGCCCGTCGCGTCCTGCGGTACTCGTCACATCCCGGGTATCGACCGGGCCGGCCCCGGCGCTTGAACCGCCGAGCGGCCCGGCCCGCTCAGCGCTCGAGCAGCAACGTGACCGGACCGTCGTTGGTGAGCGAGACGGCCATGCGGGCGCCGAAGCGGCCCGTGCGGGTGGGCACCCCGACCTCGACGAGCGCCTCCACGAACCGCTCCACCAGCGGGGCCGCGACCTCCGGCGGCGCCGCGTGCCCCCAGGAGGGACGCCGGCCCCGCCGGGTGTCGCCGTAGAGGGTGAACTGGCTCACCACCAGCGCCTCGCCGCCGACGTCGAGCAGGTCGCGGTTCATCACCCCGGCCTCGTCGTCGAAGCAGCGCAACCGGGCCACCCGCGCCGCCAGCGCCACCGCGACCTCCGGCGTGTCGGTGTGGGTCACCCCCACCAGCACGCACAGCCCGGGCCCGATCGCGCCGACGACCTGCCCGTCGACGCTCACCGACGCCCCCGTCACCCGCTGCACCAGGGCGCGCACGGGCTCACTCCCACTCGATCGTGCCGGGCGGCTTGCTCGTCACGTCGTAGGCCACCCGGTTCACGCCGGGCACCTCGTTGATGATTCGGGTCGCAATGCGCTCCAGCAGCTCGGGGGGCAGCCGGGCCCAGTCCGCGGTCATCGCGTCCTCGCTGGTGACGGCCCGGACCACCACCGGGTGGGCGTAGGTGCGGCCGTCGCCCATCACCCCCACGGTGTGGACCCCGAGCAGCACCGCGAAGCTCTGCCAGATCCGCCGGTACAGCCCGGCCCGGCGGATCTCCTCCAGCACGATCGCGTCGGCCCGGCGCACCAGCTCGAGGCGCTCGGCGGTGACCTCACCCACGACCCGCACCGCCAGGCCGGGACCGGGGAACGGTTGACGCCACACGATCTCCTCGGGGAGCCCCAGCTCCTCACCGACGGCCCGCACCTCGTCCTTGAACAGGTGCCGCAGCGGCTCGATCAGCTCGAAGCGCAGGTCGTCGGGCAGCCCCCCGACGTTGTGGTGGGTCTTGATCACCGCCGAGTCGCCGCCCCCCGACTCCACCACGTCCGGGTACAGGGTTCCCTGCACGAGGAACCGTGCGTCGCCGTGGTCGGCGGCGACCTCCTCGAAGGTGCGGATGAACAGCTCCCCGATGATCCGGCGCTTGCGCTCGGGATCGGTCACCCCGGCCAGGGCGGCGAGGAACCGGTCGTGGGCCTTCACGTGCACGAGATCGACGTGGAACTGGCGGCGGAAGGTGTCCTCCACCTGCTCCGCCTCGCCCTGGCGCATCAGGCCGGTGTCGACGAACACACAGGTGAGCTGATCGCCGACCGCCTTGTGCACCAGCGCCGCCGCCACCGCCGAGTCGACCCCTCCGGACAGGCCACACAACACCCGCTCGCCGCCCACCCGGGACCGGATCTCGGCGACGGCCTCCTCGATGATCGACAGCTCCGTCCAGGTGGGCCGGCAGCCGGCCACGTCGAACAGGAACCCCTTGAGGTGTTGCCGACCCCAGTCGGTGTGCGCGACCTCGGGGTGGAACTGCACCCCGTAGCAGCGCCGCTCCGGGTCGCCGAAGGCCGCGACCGGCGTGTCGGGCGTGGCGGCCAGGACCGCGGCGCCGGGCGGCGGGGCGGTGATGGTGTCGGTGTGGCTCATCCACACCGTCTGGCGCTCGGGCTGATCGCGGAACAGCGGCCCGGTCCGACGGACCTCCAGTTGGGTGCGCCCGTACTCGGCCCGGCCGGTGCGCTCCACCCGTCCGCCGAGCTCCCGGGCGAGCACCTGCGCGCCGTAGCAGATACCGAGGACCGGCACCCCGGCCCGCAGCACCGCCGGATCGAGCCCCGGCGCCCCGGGCTCGTACACCGACGCCGGCCCGCCCGACAGGATGAGCGCGGCGGGCCGGTGGGCGAGGAGCCGGTCGGCGGGCATCGTGCGGGGCACGATCTCGGAGTAGACGTGTGCTTCGCGCACCCGGCGAGCGATGAGCTGGGCGTACTGGGCCCCGAAGTCGACGACGACGACACGGTCGTGCCGGTCGTGGCGGCCCGCGCCGCCGGGCCCGTCCGGCACCTCGGCGATCAGCGCCCCATCCCGATGCCCTGGGCGCGCTGGAGCACCTTCCCCTCGGTCTGCAGCGACGGGGCGACCATGACCTCGGCCTTCTGGAACTCCTTCACCGTCTCGTAGCCGGTGGTGGCCATCGAGGTCCTCAGCGCCCCGAACAGATTGAGCGTCCCGTCGTTGTCGTGGGCGGGGCCCACGAGGATCTCCCGCAGCGACGCCCGCCGGCCGGCGTGGACCCGGGCGCCGCGGGGCAGGGTGGGGTGGAACGTGGCCATCCCCCAGTGGTAGCCCCGCCCGGGCGCCTCCTCGGCGGCGGCGAGCGGCGACCCGAGCATCACCGCGTCGGCGCCGCAGGCGATCGCCTTGGCGACGTCCCCGCCGGTGCGCATCCCGCCGTCGGCGATCACGTGCACGTACACCCCGGTCTCGTCGAGGTGACGGATGCGGGCCCCGGCGGCATCGGCGATGGCGGTGGCCTGCGGCACCCCGATGCCGAGCACCCCCCGGCTCGTGCAGGCGTGGCCCGGCCCCACCCCGACGAGCACCCCGACCGCACCGGTGCGCATGAGGTGCAGGGCGGTGGAGTAGGAGGCGCAGCCGCCCACGATCACCGGCAACTCGAACTCGCGGATGAAGCGCTTCAGGTTCAGGGGCTGGCGGCGGGGGTCCTTGGACACGTGCTCGGCGGACACCACCGTGCCCTGCACGACGAGCAGGTCGAGCTCGGCGGCCAGCACCGCCGCTGCGTAGCGCTCCACCCGCTGGGGGGTCAGGGAGGCGCAGGCGACCACCCCGGCGTCCTTGATCTCCCGGATGCGGGCACCGATGAGCTCCTCCTTGATCGGCTCGGCGTACAGCTCCTGCATGCGCCGGGTCGCCTTGTCGGCCGGCAGCGAGGCGATCTCCTCGAACACCGGCTCGGGATCCTCGTAGCGGGTCCACAACCCCTCGAGGTTCAGGCAGGCCAGCCCGCCGAGGCGACCGATCTCGACGGCGGTGCGGGGAGAGACCACCCCGTCCATCGCCGCGGCGATCAGCGGCAGCTCGAAGCGGAACGCGTCGATCTCCCAGGAGATGTCGACGTCCTCGGGATCCCGGGTACGCCGGGAAGGGACGATGGCGATGTCGTCGAACCCGTAGGCCCGTCGCCCGGTCTTGCCGATCCCGATCTCGACTTCCACGCCACCCCCATGGTCCCGGGCCCGGCGGTCCCGGGCCGGAGAAACGATGATGCTACCCGCCGCAGCCCGCGGCCGGGCTGAGCCGGAGGTGGCCCGGCCGTCGTCGCCGCGCCCAGACCGGCCGCACGGCCGCCTCAGCCCGCTTCGTTCGACGGGCCCGGGCCCGGCCCGCAGTTCACCCGTACGTAGGCGTTGAGCCGCTCGGTGGCGATCCCCAGGTCGAGGCGGTCGAGCGCTGTGCGCTCCCGGGGCGGCACCGCCGCAGGGTCCCAGCGGTGGCGGGCGAGGATCGGCCGGGCCCGTTCGTAGCCGGAGATCACCCGTTCGAGGTGCGGGCGGATACGGGGGGTGGCCACCTCTGCGGCGGCCCGCAGCGCCCCGAGCGACAGCTCGAACGCCTCCCGCCGCCCGGCCGGGGTCCGCACCCGCCCGGGGTCGAGCGCGTCGGCTTTGGCCTGCCACTCGGCCCGCACGGCGCACAGCGGCCCGGCACCGGGGTCGGGTGACGGCAGGGTGGTGCTGGTGGTCGGAGCCGACGTCGAGGTCGTCGCCGGACCGCGGCGTCGAGTCGCGCCGCCCGAACCGCCGTCCGCGCACCCGGCCACGGCCGCACCGGTCAGCAGGACGACCAGGACGACGAGCACAATCGATGCGGCCCGCACCGCCCGGGAGCGGCTCATCCGGGCAGGAACGGCAGCGGCCGTCCGCACACCTGGCGCAGGTAGATCTGGACCCGACCGGCCGCTGCGGTCGGGGCGCCTTGGGCGAGCGTCTGCTGCCGGTCGGCCGGCACCCGCTCGGGGTCGCCGCCGGCCCGGTCGAGGATCTCCAGCACCCGCTCAAGCCCCGTGACCAGCTCGGCCACGTCGGTGCGGATCCCCTCCGGTGCCTGCCCGGCCACCGAGCGGAGCAGGCGGTGCACCGCCCGGGCCTGCGCCCACGCCGCCTCGGGGTCGGGTCGACCCCGGCCGGCGCGGGACACGGCGGGGATCGCGGCGCGCACCGAGCGGCAGAACCGTGAGTCGGGGTCACCCCGGTACCCCAAGGTCGTCGGCACGCCGGGCGCCGCCGTGGCGGGCGCCGCCCGCCCGTCGTCGGAGGACCCGGAGCAGGCCCCGCCGAGCAGCACCACGCCGACCCAGACCGCTGCGAACCCGCCGAGGGGGCCCCGACGGGCCGCAACGGCACGGGCCGGGCGACGACGCACCCCCGGGAGGCTACCGGCCGCACCGGCGCGCACGAGCCGGGACGCCCGCGGCGTCAGCGCAGGAGCCGCCGGAGCAGATCGTCGAGGATGCGGGCGGTGGCCCCCCACACCACGTCACCGCCCGTGCGCACGAACAGCACCGGCCGCCAGTGCCCGCCGATCTCCCACTCCTCGGCGTGCAGCGCTGCGGGGGCGACGAGGGCCGCGAGCGCCGGGGTGAGGATGCGCTCCACCTCCCCGAGGTGGGGACGCAGCCGGGGCCGGCCGGGCAGGGTCGCGACGACCGGGGTGATCACGTAGCGGGAGCCGACCGTCGGGAGCGCCGGCAGGGCACCGACCACCACCAGCCCCTCGCCGTCCAGCCCCACTTCCTCCCGGGCCTCGCGCACCGCGGCGGC
>CALEDW010000103.1 GCA_937949585.1 uncultured Acidimicrobiia bacterium | reverse complement strand
GGCGGTGGCGTGACGGGCCAGGCGTCCCGGCTGCGGCGACAGCTCCACGAGCGGCACGCCGAGGTCCACCACGGCCCGGCGCAGGCGCAGCGCCAGCACCGGGAGCTCCTCGGTGACGTCGGGCCCGAGACAGACGATCGCCCGGGCCCGGTCGAGGTCGGCGATGCGGGCCGGGGGCCAGCCGAGCACAGCCGCGGCGGGGAGCCCGTCGTCGAGCTGGGCGTCGACGTGGTCGGTGCCGACGACCTCCTTGGCCAGCCGGGCCCAGCAGTAGGCGTCCTCGTTCGTGCCCCGGGCGCCGCCGAGCACCGCGACCGCCCCGGGCCCGTGCAGCTCCAGGACCCGCAGGATCCCCGTCGCCGCCGCGTCCAGCGCCTCCGGCCAGGAGACCTCGACGAGCTCCCCGCCGCGGCGCACCATGGGATGGGCGAGCCGCCCGGGTGCGCCGACGGCCTCGTGGGCGAAGCGGCCCTTGTCGCAGAGCCACCCGTGGTTCGTGGCCTCCACGTCGACGCCGAGGAACCGCACCAGCCGGTCGTTGCTCGCCTGCAGCGCGCCGCGGCAGCCGAGCGCGCAGGCGGTGCAGGTGGTCTCGACCTCGGTGAGGTCCCAGGGGCGGGCCTTGAACCGGTAGGGCGTGGCGGTGAGCGCCCCCACCGGGCAGAGCTGCACGATGTTGCCGGAGAAGTAGGAGTGGTACGGGCGCTCCGGGAACGCGATCACCTCGGTGTGCGCGCCCCGTCCGCCGAAGTCGATGAGCGGTTCGCCGGCGATCTCGGCCGCGAACCGGGTACACCGACCGCACTGGATGCAGCGCTCCCGGTCGAGCAGCACGAGTTCGGAGATCGGGATGGGCTTGGGCCAGTGCCGCTTCTCCTCCACGTAGCGGCTCTCGCCGGGACCGAACGCCAGGGCCTGGTCCTGGAGCGGGCACTCACCGCCCCGGTCGCACACCGGGCAGTCGAGCGGATGGTTGGCGAGGAAGAGCTCGAGCACGCCCTCCTGGGCGGCCCGCACCACGTCGCTGCGGGTGTGCACCACCATCCCGTCGGCGACCGGGGTGGCGCAGGAGATCTGCAGGCCCCGCATCCCCTCGATCTCCACCAGGCACAGCCGGCACATGCCGACCGGGCTGAGCCGCTCGTGCCAGCAGAACCGGGGGATGTAGGTGCCGAGGTCCTGCGCCACCCGGATGAGCAGCTCCCCCTCGGGCACCTCGTGGGTGGTCCCGTCGATGGTGATCGTGACCGTCCGGCCGGTGTGGGCCGCCCCCCGGTAGTGGTAGGGGGAGGGCCACTGGCTGATGCGGGAGACCGCCGGGGGCGGCGACGACGTCATGCCGGCACCACCGGGATCCGCCGCCGGTCGGCACCGCAGCGTTCCAGGATCTCGTCGCGGAACCAGCGATCGAGGCTCACGACCGGCGACATGGTGCTCGGCCCGAGCGCGCAGATCGTGGTCTGGTTGAACGGGGTGCGGTCGAGATCGGGCACGATCGTCTGCCCGAACGACAGCATGAGGTCGAGGTCCTCGGGCCGGCCCCGGCCGTGGGCGATGCGGAACAGCACCTTCTCCAGCCAGTCGGAGCCCTCGCGACACGGGGTGCACTTGCCGCAGGACTCGTGGGCGAAGAAACGGGCCAGACGCCAGGCGACGAGCGCAGGATCGGTGTCCTCGTCGAAGACCATCACCGCGCCCGAGCCCAGCATCGTGCGCAGGTTCTGGGTCACGTGGTCCATGTCGAGCGGCTCGTCGAGGTGGTCGGGCAGCAGCCACGGCGACGACGCCCCACCCGGGATGAAGAACTTCATCCGTTTGCCGTCCCGTACGCCGCCCGCCAGGCCCTCGATGAGGTCCCGGAAGGTGATCCCCAACTCCACCTCGTAGTTGCCGGGGCGGCGCACGTGCCCGGACACCGAGAAGATGCGGGTGCCGGTGGAGCGCCCCACCCCGAGCCGGGCGTAGGCGTCGCCGCCCATGAGGATGATGTGGGGCAGGGTGGCGACCGTCTCCACGTTGTTCACCACCGTCGGCGCGGCGTAGAGCCCCTGCACGGCCGGGAACGGCGGCTTGATGCGGGGCATCGCCCGCCCGCCCTCGAGGCTGGACAGCAGCCCGGTCTCGTCCCCGGCCACGTAGGCCCCGGCCCCCGGGTGCACCACCATCTCGAGGTCGTAGCCCGACCCGCAGACGTCGCGACCCAGGAACCCGGCGTCGTACGCCTCGGCGACGGCCCGCTCCAGCCGCTCGATCCCGAGCGCGAACTCGCCCCGCACGTAGCAGAAGGCGTGGTGGGCGCCGATGGCGTAGGCGGCGATGGCCGCGCCCTCGACGATCTGGTGCGGGTCGCCCTCGATGAGCATGTGGTCCTTGAAGGTGCAGGGCTCGCCCTCGTCGCCGTTCACGACGAGGTAGCGGGGATGGACGCCGGCGGGCAGGAACGACCACTTCTGGCCGGTACCGAACCCGGCCCCGCCCCGGCCCCGCAACCCGGACGCCGTGACCTGCTCGTCGCGCACGGCGTCCGGGGTCATCTGCAGCGCTCGGCGCAACGCCTCGTAGCCGCCGGTGGCCAGGTACCGCTCCAGCGTGTGGGCGTCGGGGTGCTCGCGCAGCCGCCGGGTGACGATGCGGGTCTCGGTGACGCTCACCGCAACGCCCTCCCTCCCGAGACGCCGCGGGCCGTCCGGTCGCCGCGGCGGTACTCCTCCACCAGGGCCACCGCGGCCTCGGGGCCCGCGACCGGGTGGAACTCGTAGTTCACCTGCAGCACCGGCGCCGCGTCGCAGGCGGCGAGGCACTCGACCTCCTCCACCAGGATCTCGTCGTCGGCTGCGAACGCCTCGGCCACCGCTTCGTGCACCTGCCCCGCCCCGTTCACGAGGCAGCTCACGTTCGTGCACACCGAGACCACCAGCCGTCGAGGCCGGTCGCGCTTGTACATCGTGTAGAAGCTGGCCACGCCGAGCACCTCGACGGGCTCGATGCCGAGCAACTCGGCGATCTCCGCCATCGCGTCGGGGGAGAGCCACCCGTCCTGGTCCTGGGCGAGGTGCAGCAGCGGGAGCAGCGCCGAGCGCCGCTCGGGGTACCGGGCGATGATGCGGAGGGCCCGTTCCCGGTTCTCGGGCGTGTACGGCATCAGCGGTCGACCTCACCCATGATCGGGTCCACGCTGGAGATGACCGCCACCGCGTCGGCGACCAGGTGTCCGCGCATCATCGGCTCCATCACCTGGAGGTTGTAGAAGGACGGGCCCCGGATGTGCATGCGCACCGGCCGCGAGGTCCCGTCGGCCACCAGGTAGCAGCCGATCTCCCCCCGCGGCGACTCGATGGCCACGTAGGTCTCACCGGCCGGCACCCCGAAGCCCTCGGTGAAGAGCTTGAAGTGGTGGATGAGCGCCTCCATCGACTCGTCGATGCGGGCCCGGGGCGGCGGCGTGACCTTCTTGTCCTGGCTGCGGTAGTCGCCGTCGGGCATCCGCTCCACGCACTGGCGCACGATGCGCGCCGACTCCAGGATCTCCTGGAGCCGGATCCGGTAACGGTCGTAGCAGTCGCCGTTGGTGGTGTGGATCACGTCGAAGTCCACCTCGTCGTAGGCGAGGTACGGTTGGGCCCGGCGCAGGTCCCACGGGTAGCCGGTGGAGCGCAGGATGGGTCCGCTGACCCCCAGGGCCAGGGCCTCGGCGGTGGTGATCACCCCCACCCCCACGGTGCGCTCCAGCCAGATCGGGTTCTCGCTCAACAGCGCGTCGTACTCGCGCACGCCGGCCTCGACCCGGTCGCAGACGGCCAGGGTGGCCTCCTGCCACCCGTCGGGCAGGTCGGCGGCGATCCCGCCCACCCGGATGAAGTTGTGGTTCATGCGCAGCCCGGTGATGCGCTCGAGGAGGCGCAGCACCTCCTCCCGCTCCCGCCACCCGTAGAGCATCATCGACACCGCGCCGATGTCCATGCCGTTGGTGGCCTGGAAGAGCAGGTGCGAGGCCATGCGCTGCAGCTCCACCAGCATCATCCGGGCCCAGGTGGCCCGGGGCGGGATCTCCAGACCGCAGAGCCGCTCGACGGCGAGGCTGTAGACGAGCTCGTTCGACAGGCACGAGGCGTAGTCCATCCGGGTGACGTTGGTGCCGCCCTGCACGTAGGTGAGCTCTTCGCCGGTCTTCTCCATGCCGGTGTGCAGGTAGCCGATCACCGGCTTGGCCCGCAGCACGACCTCCCCCTCGAGCTCCATCATCACCCGCAGGACCCCGTGGGTGGAGGGGTGCTGGGGACCCATGTTCACCACCATGGTCTCCCCGGGATCGGCGGCCTCGGGCCAGGGCGCGCCGGTGAGCACCAGCTCCCGGGTGGACCGCAGCTCCTGGGCCCCCTCGTCGGTTTGGCGTTCGAGACGCTCCTCCTCGATCGCCTCCAGGTCGGCGCCCACCGGGGGATCGACGGTCATCGGGGACCTCCGGCGGCCTTGAAGGTGACGGGGATCCGCGCCGGGGGGGCGTCCTTACGCAGGGGGTGGCCGTCCCAGTCGTCGGGCATGAGGATGCGGGTGAGGTCCGGATGCCCCTCGAAGCGGATCCCGAAGAGGTCGAACACCTCCCGCTCGGCGAACGCGGTGCCGGGGAACACCCCGGTGAGGCTGGGAACGACCGGATCGTCCTCGGGCACCTCCACGATCACCCGCAAGCGCAGGTTGCGGGGGTGCGACAGGAAGTTGGCCACCACCTCGAAGCGCTCCGGCACGATCCCGGGCGGCACCCAGCGGTCGGCGTCGAGGAGGTGGTCGACGGCGGTGACGTCGACGCAGGAGGTGAATGCGTGCTCGTCGCGCAGCACCCGTCCGACCTCGGCGAGGTGCCGGCGGTCGCAGCACAGCACCGCCTGGCCGCAGGACCTGGCGGCGACGGCGCCCTCCACCCGGGCCGCCACGGCGGCGGCCACCCCGTCGGCCGCCCCGTCGGCCGCCCCGTCGGCCGCCGACTCGTGAAACTCTTCACGAGCACCGGCGTCGGTCTGCTCACCCATGGGTCGCTCCGGTCGTCAGCGGTCGACGGATGGCCGGGCCGCGCGGCTCATGCGCCCGACCGGGCCGCCCCGGCCGGGGCGGCGGGGACCTCGGGCTGCCCGTCGAGCTGGGGCACCCGCACCGCGGCACCCCCGGTCGCCGAGGCGCGGCGCCGGGCCAGCAGCTCCTCGCTGCGGATGAGCCCGTGGAGGGTCAGGATCCCGTGCAGCAGGGTCTGCGGACCGGGCGGGCAGCCGGGGACGTAGACGTCGACGGGGACGATCTGGTCGACGCCCTGCACGAGCGCGTAGTTGTTGAACATCCCGCCGCTGCTCGCGCACACCCCCATGGAGATCACCCACTTCGGCTCCACCATCTGGTCGTAGACCTGGCGCAGCACCGGTGCCATCTTCTGGCTCACCCGACCGGCGACGATCATGAGGTCGGCTTGGCGGGGGCTGGCCCGGAACACCTCCATGCCCCAGCGGGCCAGGTCGTAGTGGGCGGCGCCGGTGGCCATCATCTCCAGCGCGCAGCAGGCGAGCCCGAACGTGGCCGGGAACACCGAGCGGCGCCGGGCCCAGCGCACCAGGTCCTCCAAGCGGGCGGTCAGGAAGGAGTGCGGGATCGCCTCGAGCCCCATCCCGCCCTCTCACGCCGCCTCGGGCCGGGTCGCCGCGGCCTCGAGGGAATCGAGGGGCGGGAGGTCCTCCGGGCGGCCCGACGATCGCCGCAGCGGCCCGACCCGGAGGGGCCGGGCCCGGCCCGGCGCCCAGGCGAGCGCACCGACCGAGAGGAGGTAGGCGAAGGGCACGAGCAGCACCCCGAGGAACACGCCCATGACCGCCAGCCCCGGACCGCCGAGGTCGCGGAACACCGTGGTGAACGGGTAGAGGAACACGATCTCGACGTCGAGCACGATGAAGGTCATCGCCACCAGGTAGAAGCGAACCGGGAAGCGCTCGGCCGGTTCCTGCTCCGGCACGATCCCGCACTCGTAGGGCGCCGTCTTCGCCCTCGTCGGCCGGCGGGGGGCGAGCAGCCCGGACACCCCCACCGAGGCGAAGACGAAGACGAGGACCAGCACGACCATCGTCAGGATCGGCAGGTAGTCCGCCACCAGGCCCTCCGCGGTCGGTTGCGCCGGAACGCTGCGAGGGCGAGGCTACCGCGGGTCGCGGCGCAGGGCGGAACCGACCCTTCGGGCACGGAGGGGCTGCGCCGGGGGGCGACCCCACCCCGGCCGCGGCCGTCTCAGCCCGGCCGGGGCCCGCGCCGCGCCGCGCCGGTGGCGGCCACGACCGCCGCCGCGGTGCGGTAGGCGACCTCGGCGCCGCCGAGCTCGCCCGGCCGCAGCAGGTTGGCCATGATCCGCAGGACCCACTCCATGAGGGTGCGCGACCGGAACCCGACGCGGGTGAGCTCCCGCATCACCGCCGGGTTGCCGATCGCCCGCACGAACAGGCGGGCCACCCGGAAGTAGAGGCCGTAGGCCTCCTCCAGCAGGTCCGGGTACCGGCGCAGGGCCAGGCCGTCGTCGGCGCGCAGCGCCTCGTCCGCGCAGCGGGCGGCGAGTCGGGCCGTCTCGTAGGCGTAGGCGATGCCCTCCCCGTTGAACGGGTTCACGGAACCCGCGGCGTCGCCGACCGCGATCCACGTCGGCCCCACCACCGGGCTGATCGA
>CALEDW010000102.1 GCA_937949585.1 uncultured Acidimicrobiia bacterium | reverse complement strand
CGCGGCGGGATCGGGCACCGGGCAGGTGATGCAGTGGATCCCGCCGCCGCCGAGCAGGATCTCCCGGACCGGCAGCGTCACCACCGCCCGGTCGGGGAACGCCTCGGCCCACACCGCCGCCGCCTCGTCGTCGGTGCGGGGGTCGAGGCGGGGCACGAGCACGTACCCGTTGCCCGGGTAGGCGTTCACGTACGAAGCGGCGAGGCGGTCCCCGGCCCGGCGGGGCTTGGTGCCCGGTGCCGGCTGTAACCCGGCGGCCTCCACCTCGGTGATCCGCATCGGAGCGGGCTGGGGCAGGAGCCGCACCTCGAAGGGCCGCCCGGCGGCGTCGCGGGCCGCCTCGAGGCGACGCCGGGCGTCCACCGATCGGGCGTGCTGCGCATCGGCGACGTCGTCGCACCAGTGGAGCAGCACCACGCCCGGCGCCACGAACGCCGCAAGGTTGTCGACGTGACCGGCGGTCTCGTCGTCGACGAGGCCGCGGCCCAGCCACACCACCCGGCGGACCCCCAGAAACGCGCGCAGCAGCCCGGTCACCTCGGCCCGGGACCGGCCCGGGTTGCGGTTCGGGTCGCACAGCGACTCCTCGGTCACCAGCAGCGTGTCCTGCCCGTCGGTGGCCAGCGCCCCGCCCTCGGTCACCAGCGGTGACCGCCACCGGCGTGCCCCCTCCACCTCGCACACCGCGGCGGCCATCGCGTCGTCGTGCTCCCACGAGGCGTACAGGCCCGAGCCGTGTCCGCCCCAGGCGTTGAACGTCCAGTCGACCCCCACCAGCCCACCCCGGCCGTCGACGAGGAACGTGGGTCCGATGTCGCGCATCCAGGCGTCGTCGCTGCGGATCGCCAGCACCCGGGTGCCCGGCGGCATCGCCGCCCGGCACGCCTCCAGCTGGGCGGGCGAGCAGGTGACGGTGAGCGGCTCGTGGGCGGCAATCACCTCCGCCACCGCCGCGAACGCCTCCCGGGCCGGTGCGGCCCCATCGCGCCACACGTCGAGACGTTCCGGCCAGGCCATCCAGGTGCCCCGGTGCCGTTCCCACTCGGCCGGCATCCGCAGCCCGGCGCCGGCCGCGGCATCGGCCGGGACGGCGCCCGGCGTCCCGGGCGTGGCAGCGGCGTGCTGCGAAGGTCCGTCGGTCGGGGTGCCGGAGTCGATCACCCGATCCTCGCACGGGACGGGCCCGCGGGGTGGCCGCGACCCCGACGGTACCGGTGCGGTCCCGGCGTCCCCTGGCCGCCGTTACGATCACGGGTTTGCCGGAGGCGCCGTGAACCTCTCGACCCTGAAGAAGCGGCTCAGCGCCCGCGTCCCGATGCCCGCCAAGCACCGGGCGCGCCGGGCGCTGCGTGCACTGGCGCCGGGCGAGCCCGTCGACTGGGGTGACCTGCGGCGCCTCCGGCCGTTCACCACCTGGGGCATCGAGCGGGGCACCCCCCTGGAGCGCTACTACGTCGACCGGTTCATCGCCGCCCGGGCCGACCGGGTGACCGGACGGGTGCTCGAGGTCGGTGCCGCCGAGTACGCCACCCGGTTCGGGCGGCGGGTGCGCTCCGTCGACGTCCTCGACGTCGACCCGGCGAACCGGATCGCCACCCGCGTCGGCGACCTGGGCACCCCTGGGGTGCTGGAGGCGGACCGCTGGGACTGCTTCCTGCTGCTGTTCACCCTCCAGTACCCCCGCGACCTCACCACGGCCCTCGCCCAGTCGTGGGCGTGCCTCGCCCCCGGCGGCACGCTGTTCCTCGCCGTGCCGGGCCTCACCCGCATGGACCCCGACAACCGGGCCAACGACCGGCACCGCTTCACCCCCGTGCGGCTCCGGGAACTGCTCGCCGAGACCTGCGGCGACGCCAAGGTGGAGGTCGAGACCTACGGCAACCTGCTCGTCGTGGTCGCCTACCTCCTCGGGCTCGCCGCCGAAGACCTGCGCGCCGACGAGCTCGCCGTCGCCGACCCCGACTTCCCGCTCGTGCACGCCGCCGCGATCACCCGGCGACGGGACGGCCGGCCCGGCACGCCGCCCGGCGGCTGAGCCGGCCGGGCGCACCCGCCGGGCCGTCGAGCCAGCGGACCCCGCCGGCGGTGGCGGTGCCGGACCCCGCTCCACCGGCACGGCGTGCTGGACACCGCCAGCACCGCCCCCTAGAATTGAAACGCGTTCTAAAAATGTCGGGGGGCCGGCGCGGCGGCCGTGCGGGCAGGGCCACCGCGGGCCGGCGGGGAGACGAGAGGAGCCGGGATGGAGTTCGGGCTGTTCATGGGGGGCTTCGTCCACCGCGACCTCGCCGCCGCCGACCCCGACGCCGAGCACACCCGGCTCATGAGCGAGGTGCGCCTCGCCGAGCTCGCCGACCGCCACCACTGGAAGTACTCGTGGTGGACCGAGCACCACTTCCTCACCGAGTACTCCCACATCTCGGCGAACGAGGTGATCATGCCGTGGGTGCTGGCCCGCACCACCCGGATGCACGTCGGCTCCGGGATCATCAACATCACACCGCCGGTGAACCACCCGGCCCGGGTGGCGGAGCGGGTGGCGATGCTCGACCACCTCTCCGAGGGTCGCTTCGAGTTCGGGACCGGGCGCGGGTCGTCGACCACCGAGCAGCGGGGCTTCGGGATCGAGGATCCCGAGCTCACCCGGGAGATGTTCGACGAGGTGATCGTCGAGTTCCGCCGCATGTGGCGCGACGAGCCATACGCGTTCGAGGGCCGGTTCTTCTCGATGCCCGAGCGGAACATCCTCCCCAAGCCCTACGTGCGGCCCCACCCCCCGATGTGGGTGGCCGCCGGCAACCCGGGCACGTTCGAGAAGGCCGGGCGCATGGGCCTGGGGGTGCTGTGCTTCACCGGCGGCTCGCCGGAGCGCATGGCGCCGCTGATCGAGGTCTACAAGACGGCGGTCGCCGAGGCGGAGCCGGTGGGCGAGTACGTGAACGACAACGTGGCGATCACCACCAGCTTCCTGTGCCTCGAGGACCGGGAAGCGGCGATCGACTGGGCCACCCGGTCCGGGAACGGCCGCCAGCAGACGCTGGTGTTCCGCTACCTCGACACCTTCCCCCGACCGCCCTGGGTGCCACCCTGGCCGCAGGAGGTCCCCGACCCGACCCGGGAGCAGATCCTGGCCGGGCAGGCCAACGGGTCCAGCATCATCGGCGACCCCGAGGACTGCGCGGCGGCGCTGGAACGCTGGCAGGCGATCGGCGTCGACCAGCTCATCCTCGGCCCGTCGGGGTCGATCTACCCGCACGCGCTGCTCGAGGAGACCGTCGAGCTGTTCGGGGAGACGGTGATCCCCCGCTTCGACACCGACCCCGAGCACTCCACCAGCCGGTACCGGCGCCGGGCGGCCCGGCCCGCGCCGGCCGCGGCGGCGCCGTCCCCGACCGCTTAGTCCGTCCCCGCCGGCGGATCACGACCACCAGCACCCCGGGCCGCGCCGGGAGCCGGTCCCGTCGCTCAGCGGGGCACGAGCGACCCGCCGCCGCTCCCCCGCCCGGGCCCG
>CALEDW010000101.1 GCA_937949585.1 uncultured Acidimicrobiia bacterium | reverse complement strand
GACGTCGACGACCAGCAGCGGGGCGTGGGCCCGCCGGGCCATCACCACCTCGAGGTCGTCGCGGGTGACGTGTACCTCGGTGGAGTCGGTGGCGGTGAGCAGCACGTCGGCGACGGCCAGCACCTCGGGCACCTCGGCGAGTGCCACCGGCCGCCCACCCACCCGGGCCGCCAGGTCGGCCGCCCGCTGGTAGGTACGGTTCGCGACCAGCACCTCCCCGACTCCCGCCGCCTGCAGTGCCCGGGCCAGTCCGGCGGCGACGTCCCCGGCGCCGAGGACCAGCACCGAGCGGCCGCGCAGGGAGAACATCGTCCGTTGGGCGAGGGCCACCGCCGCCGAGGAGACCGACTGCGCGCCCCGTCCGATCCCCGTGCGGTGCCTGGCCCGCTTGCCGGCCTCGACGGCGTGACGGAACAGCCGACGCAGGGTCGGTCCGGCGACCCCCTCCGCCTCGGCCTGCTCCCAGGCGTCGCGGACCTGCCCGAGGATCTCGCCCTCACCGAGGATCATCGAGTCGAGGCCGGCCGCCACCGCGAACAGGTGGGCGACGGCCGCGTCGTCGTGGAAGGTGTAGAGATGCTCGGCGAGCACCTCCGGCGCGGTCTGGGCCTGCTCCGACAGGAAGGCGAGGACGTCGGAGACGGCGGCGTGGAAGCGGGTGGCCCGGGCGTAGATCTCGGTCCGGTTGCAGGTGGACAGCAACACCACCTCGGCCAGGTGCTCCCGGGCGCCGAGGTCGCCCAGCGCCTTGGGGATCCGGGAGGCCGGCACCGCCACCCGTTCCCGCATCTCCACCGACGCGCTGCGGTGGTTGCAACCCACGAGGATCACAGACATCTCGCCAACAGCTCCCTCGCCTCGGCCAGGCGGCCGGCCCGTACGAGGTCGACGAGTCCGGCGGCGAACGCGTCGCGCCAGCGCGCATCCTCGCTGGAACGACCGGCGGCACGAAGCTCCTCCCGGACCTGCGAGCAGAGCTCCAGCACCCCTTCGTACTCGGACCCGAGCTCGGCGGCGATCCGCTCCCGCAGGTACGCGGCGAGCGCCGGGCTGCGGCCGTTGGTCCCGATGGCGACGACGATATCCCCCCGCCGCACCAGCGACAGCAGCGTGAAGGAGCAGTGGGCGGGATCGTCGGCGGCGTTGACCCAGACCCGGCGGACCTCCCCGGCCGCGTGCACGGCCCGGTTGGTGGCCGGGTCGTCGGTGGCGGTCACGACCAACCAGACGCCGTCGAGGTCCTCGGGCCGGAAGGCCCGGTGGTGCAGCTCGAGGCGCCCGGCGTCGGCCCAGGCCTGCACCTCGGGGCCGACCCGGGTGGCGACCACCACCACCTCGGCGTCGAGGTCGAGGAGGGTCTCGATCTTGCGGGCCGCGACGCGCCCCGCCCCCACGACCAGGCAGCGCCGACCGGCCACCAGGAGGTTCGCCGGGAGCCCCCGCAGGCCGCGCCGCCCGCTCACCGGCCGGCACCCCTGGGGTCGGGACGCAGCGCCGGAGCCGCGGCCCGTCGCGGGTGGGTCCCGTCGCCGCGGGTGCGCGTCGTCGCCCGAACCTGGTGGTACGACAGCACCTGCAGCTCGAGGGCGAGATCGACCTTGCGCACGCTCACCCCGGGCGGGACGCCGACCGGCGCCGGGGCGAAGTTCAGGATCGCCCGCACCCCGGCCGCCACCAGGCGGTCGGCCACCTCCTGGGCGGCCGAGGCAGGGGTGGCGATCACCCCGATGCGCACCCGACGCTCGGCGATGAGCCCTTCGAGCGCCTCAAGCGGCTCGACCGCCAGACCGCCGACGGTCCGTCCGACCTTGGTCGGATCGGCGTCGACGAGCCCGGCGACGACGAAGCCCCTGGCGGCCAGGCCCCGGTAGTTCGCCAGGGCGCGGCCGAGGTTGCCGGCACCGACGATGACCACGGGCCAGTGTCGGGTGAGCCCCAGCTCGACCCCGATTCGCCCCAGGAGGTGCTCCACGTCGTAGCCCACCCCCAGGGTCCCGGTCGGGCCCAGGTAGGACAGGTCCTTGCGAACCTGCGACGCGTTCACGCCGGCCAGACCGGCGAGCTGCTCCGAGGAGACGGTGCACGACCCGGCGGCGAGGGCGTCGGTGAGCACCCGGTGGTAGGTCCCGAGCCGCGCGACGGCGGCGTCGGGAATCCGCCGTGGCCCTCCGGGGGCCGGCAGGGTCGCACCGGCGGGTCGCGGCGCTCGTCGGGCCACACGCCTCCTCGTCGGGGCTCGTCGGGGCTCGTCGGGGCCCTCGTCCGGTCCCCCGTCGCCGGCGGCCCGGGCACCGTCCGCCCGGGGCCGGGACCGCTCAGGCTAGCCCGCTTGTGCACGCGTTCACGAAGGGGGCCCGGCGTAGCCTGCGGGTGTGGTCGTGCTCGCGGCGTTCGGCGCCACCGCCATCGCGACGCTGTTCGCCCAGGCCACCGGGCTGCGGGCGCTGCGGCGCCGGCAGCCGCACGAGGTGGCCTGGACGGTCGCCCTGGTGATGTTCGCCCTGGCCTCCGCCGCGCTCTCGGTGGGGGTGACCACGGGCTGGGACGGTCCGACGTTCCGCGCCTTCTACCTGCTCGGAGCCGTCCTCAACGTGCCCTGGCTGGCGCTCGGGACCGTGTACCTCCTCGCCGGGCCCCGCCGGGGCCGCCGGGCGCAGTGGGCCCTGGTGTTCTTCTCCGGCCTGGCCGCCGGGGTGGTGCTCGCCGCGCCGATGCACACCGTGCCCACCGGCACCGACATCCCGTCGGGCCGGGAGGTGTTCGGCGCCGGGCCCCGGGTGTTGGCCGCGGTGGGGAGCAGCGGGGGCGCCGCGGTGATCCTCGGCGGCGCGCTCTGGTCGGCCTGGGTGTTCGCTCGGTCCCGGGGACGCCCCGGGGCAGGACGGAGGGTCGCCGCCAACGGCTGCGTCGCCGCCGGGACCTTCGTCCTCGCCGGCGGCGGCCTGGTGCAGGGCCGCCTCGGGGAGAACGAAGCGTTCGCGCTCAGCCTGCTGCTGGGGATCGCGGTGATCTACACCGGGTTCCTCATCGCCACCGCCGGCCCTCCACCCCCGGCCCCCGCGGACCGGGGCGACCGGCGGCCCCCGCCGCTCAATCCGGCGGCGGCAGCTCCCGACGGATGAGCTTGCCCGCCTCGTTGCGGGGCAGGGCCTCCACCACGCGCACCGGCCCCGGGACCTTGTAGCGGGCGAGACGGCGCGCCACGAACGCCCGCAGGGCCTCCGGGTCGAGCTCGCGCCCGGGCGCGGGGACCACGAACGCGGCGACGGCCTCACCGGTACGGGGGTCGGGGACGCCGACGACCGCAGCGTCGGCCACGTCGGGATCGGCGAGCAGCACCTCCTCCACCTCGGCCGGGTACACGTTGAACCCCGAGACGATCACCAGATCCTTGGCACGGTCGACGAGGTGCAGCTCGCCGTCCGGGTCGCAGAACCCGATGTCGCCGGTGTGCAACCACCCGTCGCGCAACGCCCGCGCCGTCGCCTCGGGGTCCTCCCAGTACCCGGCGAACACGTTCGGCCCGGCCACCAGGACCTCCCCGGGGTCACCGGGCTCGGCCGGGACGCCGTCGCGGTCGACGATCCGCAGCGAGACCCCCGGGAGGGGCCGGCCCACCGAGCCCGGCCGGGGTTCACCCCCGGCGGTGGTGGTCACCACCGGGGACGCCTCGGTGAGCCCGTAGCCCTGGTGCAGCACCACCCCGAAGCGCGCCGCGAAGCGCTCGGCGACCTCCTCGGGCAACTCGGCCGCGCCGGAGATCGCCAGACGCACGGTGGCGAACGCGTCGGCGGGCACGTCGGCGTCCTCGCACCAGGCCGCGTACATCGCGGGGACCCCGGCGAGCACCGTGACCGCGTGGGACCGGACGGCGTCGGCAGCGCCGGCGGACGTGAACGGGGCGGGCAGCACGGTGCGGAACCCCCCGGCGAGGCCGACACCAAGCGCGACGTTCAGGCCGAACACGTGGAAGAAGGGCAGGAACGCGATCCCGGTGTCGCCGGGTGACAGGCCGAGGCCGGGGTGGCCGAGCACCTGGTCGAGGTTGGCGGCGAGGCAGCCGTGGGTGAGCACCGCGGGGCGGGCCGCACCGGCCACCCCGGAGGTGAACAAGAGCACCGCGGGCTCCGCGTCGTCACGCTCCGCCTCGGGCCCGGCCTGCGAGGGGTCGCCGCCGGCGAGCGCCTCCGGCGGACGGGTCCTCCACTCGCCGTCGGGGACCGCCACCCCTTCGGCGGCCACGACGAGGCGGGGACGCACCGCCTGCAGGCGCCGGGCCAGCTCGGGGGCGGGCGACGCCGGGTTGAGGGGGACGGCGACCGCTCCTCGCCAGAGGATCCCCAGGTAGGTCGTCACGAAGTCCAGGTTGTTGCCGAGCGCCACCGCCACGCGCTCGCCCGGTGGTACGCCGGCCTCGGCCAGGGCGGCGGCGCGCCCGGCGGCCGCGGCCTGCAGCTCGGCAAAGGTGACGCTCCGGTCGTCCTGCACCACGGCGACGGCGCCGGGCGCCTCGGAGGCCGCGCGCAGCAACAGCGAGACGAGGTTCACGGCGGGAGTCTCGCACCCTGGGCCCGCAGCGTGTCCCGGATCGCCGCCGGCTCCACGGCGGCGACGTCGCCGTCGCCCCGGGCGGCGAGGGCCGCGGCGACACCGGCGGCCTGCCCGAGCGCCAGGCAGGGGGCGACCACACGCACCGAGGCGAGGGCGTCGGCGTCGGCGGACAGGCACCGTCCGGCCACCAGCAGGTTCGGCGGACCGCGGCGGGGGACGAGGGACCGGTACGGCACGTCGTAGGCGACCCCCGGGGCCAGGAAGTGGTAGTCGGTGGCGCGGCCCCGGGTGTGGTACTCACGGGGCCAGGCCCCGCGGGCCACGGCATCGGGGAAGGTGGCGCCGGTGTCGACCTCGGCGCCGGTGAGCACGTGACGGCCGACGATGCGGCGGCTCTCGCGCACGCCGAGGGCCGCGGCCGTGTCGGCGAGGAACGCCTCCGCGAAGCCCGGCACGTGCGCCCGGAGGAACTCGGCCGCCTCCTCGGCCCGGCGCCGGCCCTCCAGCTCCCCGGCCGTCGCCTGGCGGGGGTCGGTGACATCCGGAGGCGAGCCGTCGGGCAGGCGTACCCGGGTCATCGCCACGATCACCTCCCCGGGGCGGCCCGTGGGCAGGAACGCCCCGGCGTCCCGGCTGAGGTGCCCGCCGTGCGCCTCGATGAGGTCGCCGAGGCGGCCCAAGGCCCCGAGTGCGGCGGGCACGTCGACGTGCTGCATCACGAATTGCATCGAGGCGGCCTGCCGGTCGGCCGGCTCGCCGATCACGGTCGGGACACCGGAGAACGCCGCGACGTCACCGTCGCCGCTGCAGTCGACGAACACCCGCCCCCGAACGGCCATCGGACCGCGCTTGGTGGCCACGACCACGGCCTCGAGCACACCGCCGGTCACCACCACGTCGGCAACGAGGCTGTGCAGCAGCAGCGTGATCCCCTCCGTCGTGGTGAGCAAGGCGTCGGCGAGCCGCTTGGCGACCCAGGGCACGTACAGGAACACGGCCGTCTCCTTGAACGGGACCGGGCCGAGCCCGGCGCCCGCGTCGGCGAGCGCGTCGGCGAGCTCGTCGGCGACACCGCCGTGGATCCGGTCGAACCCCCGCCCGGTCGGCAGGTACAGGCCGCAGATCGTGCCGATGGAGGCGGCGGTGAGGTTGCCGCCGCAGAAGCCATGGCGTTCGAGGCACACCACTCGCGCCCCGGCGCGGGCCGCGCCCAGCGCCGCGCCGAGGCCGGCCGGGCCGCCGCCCACCACCACCACGTCACCCGCGGCGAGCTCCACCGGAACCACCGCCGGATGCTGGTGCCACCCCGCCGTCACCGTCTCCTCTTCCTCCTCTTCCTCCTCTTCTTCTCCCCGTTTCGGCCACGCAAAGTGGGATTCCTGCTCAAGGTCGCGCCCCACGCGGTCGATGCATGGACTGTGACCGGGGTCCCGGTGAGCGGGGGACGGCGCCGGTGAGCATCGACGGGGCGGCTCGCCGCCACCGGGGTGCTCACAGCACTTGCCTCCCAGCCCGCCCCTCGGCGCCACCGCCGCCGCCGGGACCCCGCCACCTCGCCTCCCGAGCGCGCCGGCACCACGCTCACCGCAGGCTGAGCTGTACGGCGTAGGCGATGAGGATCGCGGCGAGCAGCGCCACGATCGCGATCGTGGTTCCCGGCCTCATCCCCGTCCCTCCTCGGCCCGCGCCTCCACCGCCAGCGTCACCTCGGATCCGGGACTGAGCCGCAACGCCTCGGCCGCCGAGGCGCGGTCGAAGGCCAGGGAGACCAGACCGTAGGAGTCGACCACCAGGACCAGCTCGGAGGGCCGCGCCTCGGCGTAGGTGTGCACCCATCGGGCCATGCCGGTCCAGGTCGCGGTGCGCACCTCCACGGTCCCGCCCCGGCCGGCACCGAGGCGCTCGAGGTCCGCCGGGTCGACGTTGAGCTGGCAGTTGCCGTAGCGATCGACCCACCACACCTCGCCCCGCACACCCTCCGGCACCTCCTGCGGCAGGGGGACGAGGCCGGGCACCAGGGTGGCCGGGTCCACCTCGGGACCGAGCGCGCCGAGCTCCAGACCATCGGCGAGGCGCGCCGCGGCGGGCGCGAACACGTCCCGGCCGGCGAAGGTCGGACCGGGGGCCCCCAGCCGGAACTCCGGGTTCTCGATCGCCACGACCCGCTTCGGACCCCCCAACATGGCCGCCGCCGGCGCGAGCAGTCCGTTGTCGGGACCGACCAGCACCCCGCCCTCCACCTCGACGGCCACCGCCCGCCGGTCGGTACCGACCCCCGGATCGACGATTGCGAGCACGACTCCCGACGGCAGGTACTGCGCGCTGCGCATGAGGGTGAGCGAGCCGGCGCGCACGTCGTAGGGCGGGACCTCGTGGGTGACGTCGATGATCACGAGCGGATCGGCGATCGAGTGCATCACCGCCTTGCAGACCCCGACGAACTCGTCCCGGGTCCCGTAGTCGCTGAGGAACGAGACGACGCCCCGCCGGCGGGCCACGGCCTCAGGCCCGTCGGGTGGAGCGCGACCCGAGGTAGGCGGCCAGGTCGTCGTCGCGGACCCGGAAGGAACGTCCCACCCGTACGGCCGGGAGGTCCCCGGACCTGATCATCCGGTAGACGGTCATGGTGGAGACCCGCATGAGATCGGCGACCTCCTGGACCGTGAGGAACCGGGTGTTGGCTACGGACTCACCCACGTCGCTTCGCGCCCCTCTCCGGGCCGTGCGCACCCGGGCCGACGCCTCCGGTCGGCGGACCGGCTCCGCCCGCGGGCCCGGGGCCCAGCGTAGGTCGCGACGCCAGAGTGGCACAAAGCGGATCCTGCCTGCTCCTGAGACGGATGTGGGCCTTGTGAACGACGAGGGTCGGCGGCGGCGACGCCGCATCAGCCGGCGGCGAGCTCCAGCAGCCGCTCGTAGGCCCCCGGGCAGGCGCCCGAGCGCACCGGGACCACCGTGACGGGCAGGCCCCGGGCCGCGGCGAGCCCCAGCACGAGCGCGTCGAGGTCGGCCGGGGCCACCACCTCGATCCCGGCGCCCACCGCGCCGGCGGCGAAGGCACCGTCGGCGACGACGAGGTCCGCCCGGCCGAGGTGGAAGAGCACCTCCTCGGCGGCCCCGCCGCCCAGCTCGCCGCCGAGGGTCCGCCCGTCGGTCGCCACCGCCACGCCGGCGACCCACACGACCCGTGCACCGCCGCGGCCCGGGACGGGAAGGCCCCGGGGCGCGTCGCTGCCCATCACGACCGCCCCCGCGGCGCGGGCCAGCGCCGCGAGCTGCACGTGGAACCCGAGCAGGGTCGCCGGGGCGGCGGTGGCGAAGGCGATCGACCCGCCCCGGCCGGCGACGTCGAGGACGCGGGCCCGGGCCCGGGCCGCGCCGCGCAGGGAGGCCCCGGCGTCGATCACCACCCGGGAACCGTCGACTGCGCACCCCCAACGCTCGGCGAGGACGCCGTACACCTCGGCCTCGGTCACGCCTGCGAACGGCGGGAGCCCGTGGAGCAACGCCGCGTCGCCGGCGACGGCGCGACGCACGAGGTGCTGCAGCTCGGTGGCGCCGATACGGTCGTGGACCCCGGCCACGCCGAGCCGCCGCACGGCGGCGGCGGGCGTCGGGCGCCGAGGCGGACGGCGGTGG
>CALEDW010000100.1 GCA_937949585.1 uncultured Acidimicrobiia bacterium | reverse complement strand
CTTGCTCGAACACGCCGGGACGTGGCTGGGCTGAGCGCCGGTCCCCTCGGGTCGGGTTCCGGGGTCGCCCCGACCGCTGCTTCAGGCGGCGGTCGACGGTGCCGATGACCGGGCATGCACGAACCTCGCCTGTCGCTTCGCGCCGCACCTCGAGCACCTCGGACGCGTCGAGGCCCTCGACGTGCCGGAGGTGATGCGTCGGCGTGAGGAGGCCCTGGCCGACCTGGCCGACTGCTCCGCGGGTCGCGCGGCCTGAACCGGACCACGGACCGGACCCGGCGGATCCGGGCCCGGGAACCGTTCCCGTTCTCCGGGCGACTCATGGGGCGTGACCGACACCGCCGTCCCCGGAGCCCGATTCAGCCCGAGCGGCCCGATCACCGAGCCGAGGACCCTCGCCACCCGCTACGGGCCCGACACCGAGGCCGGGCGGCGGTCCCGGTTCTGGCGCGCCGTGTGGCGCACCCACTTCTACGCCGGGGTGTTCGCCCTGCCGTTCCTGGTGCTGTTCGCGGTGACCGGCCTGGTGATCCTCTACGAACAGCCGATCCGTGACGCCCTGCAGTCCGACCTGCGCACCGTGGCGGTCGGGGACCGCTGGGTGTCCCTCGACCGCCAGCGCACCGCGGTGACCGAGCGCTACCCGGGCTTCACGATCAGCTCGGTCACCCCGGCCCCCGAAGCCGGTCGGGCGACGGTGTTCAGCGGCACGCTCGCGTCGGGTGCGGCCCGGGACGTGTTCGTCGATCCGCACACCGGGAAGGTGCTGGGCATGGCCTCACCCGGGTCGGGGATCACCGGGCTGGCCAACCGGCTGCACGGGTTCCTCAACAACGAGACGGTCACCGTGACGCTGCCCAGCCTCCCTCAGGCCCTGTGGGGTGAGGGGTCGGCGATGGTGGAGGTGCCGGTCACCGAGATCGTCCTCGAGATCGCCGCCGTGTGGGGCCTCACGCTGGCCTTCACCGGCGTGTACCTGTGGTGGCCCCGCAAGCCCGGCACCGGCAAGGCATGGTTCGTGCCGCGGCTGTCGAAGGCGGGCCGGGCCCGTTGGCGGGACCTGCACGCCGCCGGTGGGGTGCTGCTCGCAGGGCTCCTGGTCTTCTTCGTGCTGTCGGGGATGCCGTGGTCGTCGTACTGGGGTGGGGGCTGGTCGACCACCGCCGAGCGCATCACCCCCAACCAGGCCCCGCCGGCGTGGATGTGGGAGGGTCCGGCTTCGAAGATCCCCACGGTCGGTGACCTCGACCGCCAGGGTCGGCGTATCCCCTGGGCCGCCCGGCACGACCCGATCCCGGCCTCGGGGCGTTCGGCCCGTCCCGGCCACGGCGGGGGTCACGGGGACGATGCGGCCGGTCCGGGCGCCCTGCCGGCCGAGCCCGCGTCCCTCGACCTCATCGCCCAGGCCGCCGTCGCCGAAGGGATGCTGCCCGGCTTCACCATCAACCTGCCGACCAACGACCTGTCCGGCGACGAACCCCGCTACGGGGCGTACGCGGTGCTGAACCCGTGGCCGAGCCGGGTGCACCACCAGCGGGGCGTGTACCTCGACCAGTTCTCCGGTCGGACGCTGGCCGAGAGCGACACCTCGACCTGGGGTGCCCTGCAGCGGACCACCGAGCTGGGGGTGCAGACCCACATGGGCACCCAGTTCGGGCTGGCCAGCCGCATCGCCATGACCGCCGGGGCGCTGCTCATCCTGTGGAGCGCCACGACCGCGGTCGTGATGTGGTGGAAGCGCCGTCCCAAGGGCGGGGCGGGTCTGCCCCGCCGTCCCGACGACGTGCGCACCCCCCGGCTGCTGTGGGGGGCCGGTGCGGTGCTGGGGTTCGTGTACCCGCTGTGGGGGATCTCGGCGCTGGCGGCCCTCACCGTCGACCGGTGGATGATCCGCCGTTTCGGTCCGACCCGCCGGGTGTTCGGGATGCGCCGCCCCGAACCGGCTGCGACCTGAGCTCGCGGCCACCGGCCGGTTCGGGTCCCGGCGCGGTCCGTCGGCACCGGAACCGTCCATGCGGGCGCGCCCACCGGGGTGCCCGGCGTGTGCGGGCCGCCCGGGGCGCGCGATGCTCGGGTCGTGCGGGCCGCGGTGGTGGGGGCGGGACCGGCGGGGATGGTGGCCGCCGACCGGCTCGCCTCGGGCGGGGCCGAGGTGGTGGTGCTGGAGGCGACCGGTGCGGTCGGGGGTCGGACCCGGTCGGTGCTGCTGGGACCCGGGCACCGGCTCGACACGGGGGCGTCGTGGCTCGCCGGGTTCTACTCCGAGGCGTTGGCGTACTGCTCGGGCCTGGCGATGCTGCGCCGCGACGTCACCGGTACCCCGCAGCTCGTGGTCGGCGGTCGCCGCTACCCGGCGCCGTTCGAACCCGGGGTGCTGGCCCGAAGCCCCCTGCTCGGGCCGACCGAGAAGCTGCGCTTCGCCCGCTGGGTGGCAGGGGTGCTGGCCCGGCGTCGCCGGCCCCACGTCGGCCCGCCCCGGCGAGCCGACGCCGATCGCGCCGACCGGATCGACGCCGACACGGCGATCCGCGAGGCGGTGGGCGCCGCAGCCGCCGAGTACGTGCTGCGACCGGCGTTCGAGACGATGGTGTTCGCGGATCTGGCCGACCTGTCGGCGGCGTTCGTGGAGGGCTGGATCCGGGCCGCGTTCGACGGCCGCTACCGGGTGCCCGCCGAGGGGATGGACGCCCCGTGGCGGCGCCTGGCGGCGCGGCTCGAGGTGCGCTGCGGTGTGGAGGTCACCGAGGTCCGTCCGCAGGGTCCCGGCGGGGGTGTGGTGGTGGAGCCGGTCGGGACCTTCGACGCCGCGGTGGTGGCGGTCCCGGCCCCCGTGGCGGCCCGGATCGTCCCGCCGGGGGTGCCGGGCCGGCCGGCGTGGCTCGGGGAGCTGCGCCACGCCCCGCACGTGCTGGCCTACGCCGCCCGGCCCCACCCCGACCCGCCACCGGCAAGCGACGTGCACCCGGCCGGTGCGGGTCGTCACCGGGTGGGCTCGGTGGCGCTGTACCCCGGCGGCGACGGCCGGGTGCCGGTGGGGATGCAGGGCGCCACGGTGTCGGCCGAGGGATGGTGGTCGGACGAGCTGCTCGCCGCCGGGCTCGACGACCGGGCTCTCGCCGCGGCGCTGTGGGACGAGGGGCGTCGCCTCGAACCGGGCTTGTTCGGGCTGGAGGAGGCGACGGTGCTGCACGTGGCCCGTCACCCGCACGCGGTGCCGGTGTTCGGTCCCGGGCACCTGGCCCGTCTGGCCGCCTGGTCGCCCTGTCCGCCCGTGGCGCTGGCGGGCGACTGGACCTGCTACCCGTGCGTGGAAGGCGCGGTGCGTTCGGGTCGACGGGCGGCCGAGGTGCTGCTCACCGCCGGGCGCTGAGCCGGGGCGTCCCCGGCGCCGGTGGGTCACCGTCCGGTGCGAGACGGCACCGCTGGGCGAGCCGGGCGGCTGATCACCGCCAGCGCCGGGCTGCGGGGTAGCGCCAGCAGCTCCAGGAACGCCTGTTGGGTCCGGGGATCGTCGGAGCCGTAGCGGCGGCGTGCCTCGGCGAAGGCCCGCTCCGCCCGTTGCAGCCGGGCCCGGGTGGCGGGGGGCAGCGGGTCGTGGACGGCGAGACGACGCCACCCGGGCGGGGTGGGGGCCTGGGCCCGCACCACCCGCAGCACCATCACCGCCTCGTGGGGCCGGGCCCGGCGACGTCCGTAGCGGAAGTCGAGGTCGGCGGCCACCCGGGTCGACACCCCCCGGCGTTCGAGGAACAGCACGAGGTCCTCGACGCCGAGACGCTCGAGCAGCAGGTCCGGTCCCCGCAGCTGGCCCTCCACGAGCACCGGGCCGTCGGCCCGGCGGACCTCGGCCAGCACCTCGGTGCCCAGGGCCCGCAAGGTCCGGGTCGGTGCGAGCGGGTCGGGTCCGTCGGCGGCCCGGGCGGCCGAGACGGCACCCGTCACGGCGAGCGCGCCGACCAGACCGGTCCCGGCGCTCAGCAGCACCGCCGGGACCGCACCGGTGGCCAGCCGCCGGCGCCACCGCTCCGGCAGCACCGCGGCGGCGCACCACCCGGCGGCCAGCCACGCCAGTGCCCCGACGGTGAAGGTGGGGGCCACGGTCCAGGAGAACGGGGGGTCGACGAGCCGGGCGAGCCCGGCGGTGACCGCAGCGGTGGTCACGAGCGCCACCCCACCCAGCCACGCCGCAGGGCGCCGGGCCAGGGCGGCGGCGACGGTGACGACCACGAGCACCACCAGCACCGGCGGCACCGGCGGCGCCGCCGCCGGGTCGATGATCGACGTGAACGGTTCGTAGCGGGCGGGGCGCCCCAACCACTGGGCGCCGGTCCCGAGCTCGATCGCCACGGTCCGGGCCGCGTCGGGTACCCCGAGGGTGGGGCGGGGACTGGTGAAGAACTGCCACATGCGCCACAGGTTCCCGGACCGGTTGCGCAGCTCCTCGAGCAGCGGGGGGATCCAGGCGAGGGTCACCAGCCCGAGCGTCAGCGCCGCCGGCCACCACCGCCGATGCGCCGCCGGCCGGCCGGGGCCGCGGGCGGCGCGGGTGGAGGGGACGACCGGGCCGGGCCCGTCGGGGTGCGGGCCGG
>CALEDW010000099.1 GCA_937949585.1 uncultured Acidimicrobiia bacterium | reverse complement strand
CCGGCGACGCCGGCGCAGCGGTCGGGGTGCAGCAGCGGCATGGCCCACGCCACGAACCCGCCCCAGTCGTGACCGACGAACACCGCCCGCTCCACCTCGAGCGCGTCGAGCAGGTCGGCGAGGTCCCCGCAGAGGTGGTCGATCGAGTAGGCCCCCACCGGTTCGGGGGCGCTGGAGCGCCCGTAGCCGCGTTGGTCGGGGGCGATGGCGCGGAACCCGGCGTCGGCGACCGCGGGCAGCTGGGCCCGCCACGAGTAGGCGAGCTCCGGGAAGCCGTGGCAGAACACGACCGGCGGCCGGTCGCCGCCGTCCCCGAGCTCGTGGACGGCCAGGCGGATCGGCCCCGTCGGGGGTGACTCGGGGACGTGGTCGCCGGACAGCGTGTGGATCACGGCGGGCGGGAAGCTCTCCATGGCCCGGCAAGCTAGCCGGAGGATGTTCGTGGCGGTGGGCCTGCCACAATGGGGCGACCCCCATGGGAACCAGCCGAGCGGAGGTGGCGGCAGGGTGCACGGCGACGGCCGGTGTCGAGGGAGGCTCCGGGCCGCCGGAGCGACGCTCGTGGTCCCCGCCCTCGGACTGTGGCTCGGTGCGTTCGGGGCCACGCCGGCCCGGGCGGACGTCGCGGCGGCGCCGGTGGGTGCCGCAGCGGCCCACGCAGTGCCGGCGGACCCGTCGGCCGACCTGCTGCCCGGAGCGGAGCTGACCCCCGCCGACCTGCGCCAGCGCCGGGCGCTGGCGGCCGAGGCCGGTCCCGCGCCCGCCGGGGTGGCCGTGCCCACCCCGGCGGCGGCGTCGGCCGGGCCGGTGTGTTCCGGGACGGGCACCGACGGACCCCGCGTCCAGGCCGTGTACGCCCACCGGGGCCCGGAGCCGAGCCCGTCGGTCCTGTCGACGATCGCGGCCGCAGCCGCCGATGTCGACACCACCTTCGCCGACTCGGCCGCCAAGACCGGTGGCCAGCGACGGGTCCGGTGGGTGACGACCAGCGGGCCGGGCTGCGCGCTGGTGGTGGCCACCGTGCGCATCTCCGACGAGGCTGCGGCCTCCGCGCTGGCCCCCGGCGGACTGTTCGACGAGCTGGTGACCAAGGGCCTCGCCGACCCCACCCTCAGGTACCTGGTGTGGACCGAGGGTGACATCACCGCACCCCGAGGCCCGACCTGCGGGGTGGGGGAGTACTTCTCCGACGACCGGCCGGGACCCGGCAACCTCAACGCCAACCCCGGCGGCAGCTACGGCCCGACCTTCGCCGCGGTCGACGACCGCTGCTGGGGCGTCAACGCCGGCCACTCGGTCCCCGCCCACGAGCTCATGCACATGCTGGGGGCGGTCCAGGACTCCGCGCCCCACGCGGATGGCACCGGCCACTGCACCGACGACTTCGACGCCATGTGCTACGGGCCGCTCACCGCGCCGGTGCCCGGCTGCCTGTCACCGACCCAGGAGCGGCTCTTCGACTGCAACGACGACGACTACTTCCACACCGACCCGCTCGCTGGCACCTACCTGTGCCGCCGCTGGAACACGGCCCGTAACCCGTACCTGCACGGCTCGGGCGACCTGGCGCCACCCCGGGCGCCGGCCGCGGTGTCGGCCTCGGGGGCGTCGGGCCGGGTGACGGTGCTGTGGGCGGCGTCGCCGTCGTGCGAGCCGCCGGACGCCTACCGGGTGAGCCTCGACGGTGGCCCGGCGGTCACGGTGGCGGCCTCCGCCGACCGGGCCACGCTGGTCGCGGCGCCGGGCCGGTACACGGCCCGGGTGACGTCGCTGCGCAGCGGGGTGGTCGGCGGGTCAAGGGCGACGGTGGTTGACGTGCCGGCCCCACCCAACCGGGCCCCGGTGGGCAGCATCGTGTTGTGGGGGACCGACCGGCGGAACTTGGCGTTGTTCGGCTACGCCCTCGACCCCGACACCGATGGACCGATCCGGGTCATCGTGGCCATCGAAGGCGTCGGGTTCGTGCCCGTGGTCGCCAACGTGGCCTGGGACGAGATCCCCCGGCGCCACCCGGGGTACTCCCGCAACCACGCATTCCTCGTGGGGCGTCAGCTCCCACCCGGGAGCCGGTCCATCTGCGTGGTCGCCGAGGACGCCATCGGCGGGCCGTCGACCGGCCTCGGATGTGTCCGGGTGACCGTGAAGTGAGCCGGGTCGGCCGGGTGGCTCACGACCACATGCCGGACCAGGTGTCCGATACCCACCGGCCGATGGCGTCGCCGAACAGGAACGACCCGGCCAAGGCGGCGACGGTGACCAGCCCGATCACCACCCAGGTGCGGGTTGGGATGCGGCCGTCCTCTGGGATGCCCGGAACCCGGCGCCGGATGAGCCGGATGGTGCGCTCCGCCCAGGCGTAGGGGAGCATACCGAGGCCGATCACGATCATCAGCCAGCCGGGGCCGGGCAGGACCAGGAGCGACGCCCCGATCCCGATGACCACGAACCCGCCGATGATCCGGGCCATCCGGACGATGACGGCCCGGCGGAGCTCCTCCTCGGTCTCCTCACGGGCACCGGTCCGGCGTTCCGCCTCGTAGGCGGCGGCGAGGAGCCGGTCCCGGACCGGGTGGTCGTGGGACCCCTGGCGGGGTCCGGCGGCCGGGTCGTCGGACGGTTCGTCGGACGGGGCGCCGGGA
>CALEDW010000098.1 GCA_937949585.1 uncultured Acidimicrobiia bacterium | reverse complement strand
TGCTCATCGACGGCAAGGTACCCCCGCAGGGGCCGGCGACTACAGGCCGGCCTCGGCCCAGTCGAACGGGCCCAGTCCCTCCGGGTGGTTGGGCTGCGGCGCCGCGGACCGGGCCGCCTGGACGAACGCCCGCACGAGGCGAGGGTCCTTGCGGGCCGGGTCTCCGGGGACCTGCACCCCGCTCGAGGTGTCAACACCCCAGGGGCGGACCGTACGGATGGCGTCGGCCACGTTGTCCGGGGTGAGGCCCCCGGCGAGGATGAGCCGGGCGTGCGGCGGGACGCCCTCGAGCCGGGACCAGTCGAAGACCCGCCCGGACCCGGGGTTCGGCCCGTCGAGCAGCAGCGCATCGGCGCCGTACTCGTCGACGTGTTCCAGTGCCGGGTCACCGGGGCTCAACGCCACGATCAGGGCCTGGCAGTACGGGCGGATCTCGGCGGCGTCGGCCGGGGTCTCGTGGCCGTGGAGCTGCGCTGCCCTCAGCCCGGCCTCGAGCACCGTGTCGATCACCAGCTTCGGGGACTGGTCACGGAACACCCCGACCGTGACGATCTCGCGGGGCAGCCGCCGCACGATGTCACGGACGGAGCCGACGGTGACCTGACGGGGACTCGGGGCGAACACGAACCCCACGGCGTCCGCGCCCAGCGCCGCCACCATGAGGGCATCCTCCTCGTTGGTGACCCCGCAGATCTTGACGAACACCTCCCACACGCTAGTGGTGGTGCTCCGGCCTCCTCGGGACTCGCAGCGCCCCGACGGCCGCGGCCGGGTCCGCCGAAGTGACGAGGTGCTCCCCCACCAGCACGGCGTGGTATCCGGCATCGGCGAGGGCCCGGGCGTCCTCCGCGCCGGTGACACCGGACTCCGCCACCCGGACGACGCCTGCGGGGATGGCGGCGGCCATGCGCACCGCTCGGGCCCGGTCCACCTCGAAGGTCACCAGGTCCCGCTGGTTCACCCCGATGAGGGTCCCCTCCGTGGAGGTCAGGGCCCGCTCGAGCTCCTCCTCGTCGTGCACCTCGACCAGGGAGTCGAGCCCGATGTCGGCAGCCAGCGCCGCGAAGTCGGCGAGTTCGGCGTCGTCGAGCGCGGCGACGATCAGCAGGACGCAGTCGGCCCCCATGAGCCGGGTGTCGCAGACGTCGTTGGCCGACACCGTGAAGTCCTTGCGCAGGACCGGGAGCTCGACCGCGTCACGGGCGGCGGCGAGGTCCTCGGCCGACCCACCGAAGTGCTCGGAGTCGGTGAGGACCGACAGGCACGCCGCGCCGCCGGCCCGGTAGGCGCGGGCCAGCGCGGCCGGGTCGAGCTGCGCAGCGAGAAGCCCCTTGGACGGCGACCGGCGCTTCACCTCGGCGATGACCGCCATGCGGTCCCCGGCCCGGAGCGCCGCGGCGAAGCCACGGGTCGGTGGCAGGTCGCGGGCCCGGGCGGCCAGCTGGCCGGTCGGACGGGCGTCCTCGGCAGCGACGGCGCGGTGGCGGGCCAGGATGGCGTCGAGGTAGGTGCCCACGAGCCGGACCCTACCGCCGGGCGGACCCCCGGCCGGCGGGTTGCTCCTCGGCCATTCGACTGCGGAACACCGCCACCACCGGTGCGCCGAGGAACAGCACCCCGCCCAGCAGGAGGCACCCCAGCGCCGCGGCGGCGAGCGCCCGGACCCCGACCACGAACGACACCGCCATCAGTCCCAGCCCGAGGGCCACCAGCGCGGCCGGACCCACGGAGAGCCAGCGTCCGATCGCGGTGCGGGGGTCGCAGGGGTCGGGTTCGTGGCGCCAGGACAGGTCGTCATCGTCGTCGCCGTCGTCGAGGGGCCGGAACTCGCTGGAGGGCCGGTGCACCCCGGACCCGGGCCGCGCCGGTGGAACCTCGCCGCTGAGCTGTCGGTCGTAGGCGGCCCGTCGGTCCCGGTCCCCGAGCACCGCCCACGCCGCGTTGAGGACCCGCATCCGCTCCTCGGCGTCGGCCCGCCCGGGCCCGGTGTGGCCATGACGGTCGGGGTGGTGCTCCCGGGCCAGGCGCAGGTAGGCCCGCCGGACCTGCTCGGCCGAGGCCGTCGGCGCCACCCCCAGCACCTCGTAGTGGTTCACCGGGCCATGCTACGGGGGCGGCGGCACCCCGGCGGGAGCACCTCAGCACATGGGTAGCTCGACGACCTGCGCCGGCGCCGAGCCGCCGTCCCAGCGGAGTTCGACCTCGGCACCCACCGGCACCGACCGGTGGACCAAGGCGAGGGCCACCGGCGCCCGGAGGTCCAGGGACTCACCCACGCTGGCGAGGCGCCCTCGGTCGCGGCCGTCATGGATGACCGCCGCGCCCTCCGGTGGCAGGACGTTGGTGCGCACGGTCACGCCGCGGAGCTGCCGGGGGGCGGTGCCGCCGCGGCTGTCCATGCGGGCGACGAGCTCCTGGCCCACGTAGCACCCCTTGGTGAAACTCACCGACAGGTCGACGAACCACTGCCCCACCTCGGCCGGGATCACCGTCTCGTCGAGCTCGTGTCCCATCACCGGCCAGCCCTGTTCGATCCTCACGCTGCGCAGGGCGAGGGGATCGGCGACGTGGACGCCGTCGGGGACCGCGACCTCGGGCCCCAGCAGGTCGACACCGGGCAGACCCCGCCAGTCCACGCCGGCGACCAACTCGGCCCCGCAGGCGCCGGTGTCGACCCCGGGGGCCGCCGGGCCCCGCAGCGCCACACACCGCCAGGCCAGGGGCTCCAGCCGGGCGTCGACCCGCAGCCGGAACCGGTCGAGCCGGGCGATGGTGCGCTCGCCCCAACCGCCGTCCACGTCGAGCAGCAGCTCCTGCTCACCGGTGCGCCAGACCCGCAGCCACGCGTCCAGTCGGCCCTGGGGCTCCAGCAGCAGCGACCAGGCGTGCCCGCCGACGCCGAGGGCGGCCACGTCGGCGGAGAGCTGCCCCTGCAGGAACGCCACGGCGTCCGCACCCCGAACGGCGACCACGTCACGGTCCACCGCTGCGGCCGCCACCCCCCGACGGAGGGCCAGGTAGTCGGAGGTCACGTCGGTCATCGTCACGAGTCTCGCGCCCGGGTGCCGGCCCTCGGGCGCCACCCGGGCGGTCAGGGCGCCGACCCCGCCCGGCGCTGGCGGGTCATGCGCTCGGCCGCGGGCACGGCGGCCAGCAGGGCCCGGGCCT
>CALEDW010000097.1 GCA_937949585.1 uncultured Acidimicrobiia bacterium | reverse complement strand
GATGCGGCCCCGGGCGGTGTCGACCAGGAACATGCGTCCTGGTTCCAGTCGGCCCTTGCGGACCACCCGGGCCGGGTCGAGGTCCAGCACCCCGACCTCGCTGGCCATGACCACCAGCCCGTCGGCGGTGACCCAGTAGCGCGACGGGCGTAGCCCGTTGCGGTCCAGCACCGCGCCGATCACCGTGCCGTCGGTGAACGCGATCGAGGCGGGGCCGTCCCAGGGCTCCATCATGCAGGCGTGGAACCGGTAGAACGCCCGTTTGGCGTCGTCCATCTCCTCGTGGTTCTCCCACGCCTCGGGGATCATCATCAGCACCGCGTGCGGGAGCGAGCGTCCACCCAGGTGCAGGAGCTCGAGGACCTCGTCGAAGCTGGCCGAGTCGGACGCGTCGGGGGTGCAGATCGGGAAGATCCGCTCCAGGTCGCCGGGCAGCAGGTCGCTGCGCAGCAGGGCCTCCCGGGCCCGCATCCAGTTGCGGTTGCCCCGCAGCGTGTTGATCTCCCCGTTGTGGGCGAGGTAGCGGTACGGATGGGCGAGCGGCCACGACGGGAAGGTGTTCGTGGAGAACCGGGAGTGCACCAGCGCCAGGGCGCTGGTCAGGTCGTCGTCGCGCAGGTCGGCGTAGAACTCGACCAGCTGGGGGGTGGTGAGCATCCCCTTGTAGACGAGCGTGCGGGCCGACAGGCTGGGGAAGTAGACGTCGAGCGCGTGCTCGGCCCGCTTGCGCAGCATGAAGGCCCGCCGGTCGAGGTCGATCCCGGAGGCGCCGTCGTCGGCGGTGAGGAACACCTGGCGGAACGACGGCTCGGCCCCGCGGGCGGTGGCGCCGAGCATCGAGTCGTCGGTCGGCACCTCCCGCCAGCCCAGCACCGTGAGGCCCTCCTCGGCGGCGAGGCGGTCGATGCCGGCCGTCACCTCGTCGGCGGCCCGGCGGTCCCGGGGGAGGAACGCGATCCCGGTGGCGTAGCGGCCCGGCTCGGGCAGCTCGCAGGGCGCGACCTTCCGCAGGAACCGGTCCGGCACCTGCACGAGGATCCCCGCCCCGTCCCCGGTGTTCGGCTCGCAGCCCTGCGCCCCGCGGTGGGCGAGGTTGCCGAGCGCGGTGAGCCCCTGCACGACGATCTCGCGGCTGGCCCGACCGGCCATGTCGACCACGAACGCGACGCCGCAGGCGTCGTGCTCGAACGACGGGTCGTACAGACCCTGGGCGGGAGGGGTCGTGCGCAGCGGCATGGGCGGTCCGGTCGTCTCGCAGGGTCGTGGGCGGCCCGGTGCGGGACGACGTTGGCCCTCCCGGTGGGCCCCGATGCTAGCGGCCGCGCCCCCGCGCCCGCCCACTCGGCCGGGCGCCGGCGGTGGGCGGCGACCTCAGCCGAGGAGGCTGCGGGCGATCTGGGAGATCTGGATCTCGTCGGTGCCGGCGTAGATCTGCAGCACCTTGGCATCCCGGGCGAGCTGCTCCACCTCGTACTCGGCCATGTAGCCGTTGCCGCCGAAGAGCTGCACCGCCTCCAGGGCCACCTCCATGGCGGCGCGGGCCGTGTAGAGCTTCATCACCGACGCCTCGGTGAGGTCCATCGGCCGGCCGGCCGCGGCCCGTTCGATGGTGCGGAACACCAGGTTCTCGGTGTTGAGCCGGTGCATCTCCATCCGGGCGATCTTCTCCTGCACCAGCTGGTGCTCCCCGATGGGCCGCCCGAAGCGCACGGTGGTCTTCGCATAGTCGACGCACAGCTCGAGGCAGCGTTCGATGATCCCGAGGGCCATGGCCGCCACCCCGGTGCGCTCCACGGAGAACGCCTGCTTGGCCCCCTCCCGGTAGGGGACGTCCTCGGTCTCGCCGAGCAGGCGGTCCCGGCCCACCCGCACGTCGTCGCAGAACAGCATCCCCGTCGGCGAAGAGTGCATCCCCATCTTGCGCATCGGGCCGGTCTGGGTGAACCCGGGCATCCCCCGGTCGAGCACGAAGGACAAGACCTTGCGCTCCTCGGGCGGGTTGCCCTCGTCGAGCTTGCAGATGAAGATCGTCGTGTCGGCGTAGGGCCCGTTGGTGATGAACGTCTTCGAGCCGTTCAGCACGTACTCGTCGCCGTCCCGGCGGGCGGTGGCCTGCATGCGCCCGAAGGCGTCGGAACCGGAGTCCGGCTCGGTGATGGCCCACGCCCCCACCTTCTCGAAGGTGAGCAGGTCCAGCGCCCATCGTTCCTTCTGGGCGATCGTGCCGCGGCTCATGATCGTGGCCGCGGCCAGCCCCACGCTCACCCCCATCGCCGTGACCAGCCCCGGGGAGCACCGGCACAGCTCGATGATCGGCAGGAGCATGAAGCCGGCGCCGGCCCCGCCGCCTCCCCCGTCACCGGCGTCGACGGTCGGGGTCTCGGACCTGCCCGGGCCGCCCTCGGCGGCGAGGCGCTCCCGCTCGATGCGGCGCTTGAACTGCTCCCGGGCCATCTGGTCGAGCCCGAAGGTGCGGTACAGCTTGCGGATCACCTCGTAGGGCGGGGTGTCGCCGAACTCGAGTTCCTCCCGGCGGGGCCGCACTTCGGCCTCCACGAACGCCCGGACGGCGTCGCGGATCATCCGCTGCTCGTCGCTCCACTCGAACATCGCACGCTCCCGATCGACCGGCCGGTTTGGCCCCGGGTGGAAGCGTAGACCGGGGCGCCTGCCGGCCCGGGGCCGGAGGGCCACCCGCCGGCGGTGCGCTAGCGTGCCCGGCCGTGCCGATGCCGAGCGACGTCGGGGTGGTCGACCTGATGATGGGGATCCCCAGCGGGGATCCCAAGCGCTGGTACGACTTCCTGCGCACCCAGCTGCTCGACCGCGAGTCGCGGGAAGACTTCGAGTTCCCCGCCCAGTACATGTTCAAGCAGGTGCCGAAGTTCGAGGAGCATCTCGACGACCCGGTGCGGTTCCTGCTCGACGAGATGGACCGTCACGGCATCGCCATGGCCATGATCGGCACGTCGTTCCGCAACGAGCAGGCCCAGCGGGCGATCAGGGAGCACCCCGACCGGTTCTTCGGGTCCTTCGAGGTCGACCCCAACCGGGGCATGGAAGGGGTACGGGAGCTGGAGGCGGCGGTGCGAGAGCTGGGGGTGAAGGCGGCGACCGCGTTCCCGGCCGGGCTCACCCCGCAGGTGCCGATCAACGACAAGAAGTTCTACCCGATCTACGCCAAGTGCGTGGAGCTCGACATCCCCATCTGCGTCTGCGCAGGCGTCCCGGGCCCCCGGGTGCCGTTCGGCCCCCAGGACGTGGCCCTCATCGACGAGGTGTGCTGGTTCTTCCCCGAGCTGCGCTTCGTCACCCGTCACGGGTGCGAGCCGTGGGCCGACCTGGCGGTGAAGCTCATGCTGAAGTGGCCGAACCTCTACTACTCGACCTCTGCGTTCGCCCCGAAGTACTACCCCCCGGCCGTGGTGCACTACGCGAACACCCGGGGGGCCGACAAGGTGATGTACGCCGGGTACTTCCCGATGGGCCTCACCCTCGAGCGGATCTTCGCCGAGCTGCCCGGGGTGGCCTTCCGCGACCACGTGTGGCCGAAGTTCCTGCGCAACAACGCGCTGCGGGTGTTCAAGCTCGACGCCGAACCGGCACCAGAGGTGCCGGGCACCTCCGGCCGCTGAGCGTCCCGGAACGACGGGAGCGTTCCCACCTCCTCGAGAGGCCGGTCGCCGGACGCGCCGGGGGCGGGGGGCCTGCGCCCCCCGCCCCCGTGACCTCCGTGCGGTCGCGGTGACGGCGACTACTCGTCGGTCTTGATCGTGACGACGCCGAACGGCTGGCCGAGGCTGTACCCGCTGCCGCTCACGCTCAGCACCCACACGGCCATCGCCTCGTCGGGCTCGGAGGCCGTGTCGTGCAGCACCGTCACGTTGATGACCGTGGACTGCTTGCCCGCCTTGACGACCTTGGTCTTCGGCGCCGAGCACGACACGCCGAGGTAGTCGACACCCTCGGTCGCCGTGATCGGCGTGGTGCAGTAGGTCAGGGTGACGCTGCCGGTCGGCACCGAACCCTGGAGGGTGACCGGCACGGACGCCTTGGCCTTCCCGCCGGTGGCAGACCCCTCGGTCACCTCGACGTTGCCGAGTGCGACGGTGTCGGTGCCGGCCGGGTCCTTGATCGTGACCCGGGCCTTGCCCTGACGCACCAGCGTGTAGCTGCCGCACGGACCGGAGGAACAGGTGAGGGTGACGTCGAGGTACTCGGCGCCCTCGGCCGCACCGTCGCCGTACACGGTGACCGCCACCTTGCCCTGCGTCTTGCCGGCCTTGATCGTCACCGGCTTGTTCACCAGGGCCTTGTAGTCACCGGGGGCGGTGGCGGTCCCGTCGCTGGTGTTGGCCAGCAGGACCAGGTCGGCGGTCGGGGCCGGGTTGACGGTCACCGGGATGAGCGCCTTGCCCTTCTGGCCGGCCGCGCCGGGCTCCACCACGCTGGTGGCCGAGTTCCCGATCGAGATGGCGGACGAGGCCAGCGGACCGTTCGTCGCCAGCACGAGCGCCAGGTCGTTGGTCGACGACGGCAGGCCGAAGCTGCCCGCCAGGACCCCGCAGGGGATTGCGCCGGCCGGGACGTTGTCGGTCGGGGTCGGGATGAAGAAGTCGGTGTCGGCCACCGTCGCCCGACCGGTGTGCGGGTTGTACGGCGAACCGGCCGGGTCGCTGGTGTTCACGGCCGGTGGGTTCACGTCGACGATGCAGTTCGCGGTCCACCCCGTACCGGTGCCGTGCGGCGGCGGCGGGTTCGTGCAGCCGAGCGCCACGATGCACAGCTGGATGTAGAAGCTCATGTCCAGCGAGGTGACCGTGACGGCACCGGTCCCGAAGTTGACCGTGCCGGTCATGTTCGAGTCGAGGTCGGTGTCGTTGGCCACGAACACCACGAGCGGCGAGGTGACCGTCAGGGTGGTCGGCTGCCAGTTCAGCCCGCTGGGCGGCACCGTGAACGCACCCGACACGTCGTCGATCGTGCCGGCCACCGAGATCGGGTTCGGGGCCTGGAAGCCCGCCACCTTCTCGTCACCGTCGAAGGGCGTCGCGCACTCCGGGTCGGCCGGGTAGTCGATCAGGGAGTCCTTGCTGGGCGTGAACGGCGCGTCGTACTCGTCGTCGGTGCCGTTCGAGCAGGCCGGGTTCCCGCCGATGTTGATCGGACCGGTGGTGCCGATCGCCACCGTCCCGCCGACCACCGACGCCGCGAAGGGCTGGGGGGCCGCCGATGCGGGGAGCATCGTCGCCGCCAGCATCCCGACCACGGCGCCGAGGACGACCAGGCCTCGCAGGCCTGCCCGCCACGGTGTCCGTACCGTTCCTGGTTTCCTCATCGTCACTTGCCTCCCCCTCAGGGATCTTCGGTGGGCCCGAGCCCTACGGACGTGACGGACGCCACGCCCGGGTGGAGTTAACTCCCTTCATCCACGCCGGGTCAAGCCTTTCGGGCGCGGCCGGCCCGGATCGGTTCAACCCGGGAGACGCCCGGCCAGCACCGCCACCCGCTCGTCGAGCGCCGGCGTGGTGCCGTCGAGCCGGTACGCCACCACCAGGCCGAGGGCACGTCCCCGGAGGGCCGCGGCGAACCCCATCGCCATGCGAACCGGCG
>CALEDW010000096.1 GCA_937949585.1 uncultured Acidimicrobiia bacterium | reverse complement strand
GTGGGCGTTGTCGACGAGGTTCCCGACGATCCGCCGCACGGCCTCGGGATCGACCTGCGCCATGAAGCGTTCCGGTGCCGCCACCTCCACCGGCCGGCCGGCCACCTCGGCGTCGAGCGCGACGAGGCGCACCAGCGCGGCGAGGTCGACGGGCCGGGGTCTCGTGGTGGGCGGCCCGTCGAGGCGGGCCGAGGCGAGGATTTCCTCCACCATCGCCTGCAGGCGCCCGGCCTGGCGCTCGATCACCTCGAGCAGCTCGGTGACGCGCTCGGGCTCCTGACCCCGGCGCGCCGCGGCCACCGCCCCCCGGATCGACGTGATCGGCGTACGCAGCTCGTGGCTCACCGACGCCACCAGCTGCGACCGGAACCGGTCGGCCTCGAGCAGCCGGGCCACGTGCGCCCGCTCCGCTTCGTAGAGCCCCGCCTTGGCGATCGCGGCCGCGACCGGCTCGGCGAACAGCTCGACGATCCCCAGGTCGTAGTCGTCGAAGCGCCGGCCGGCGGCGGCGGCCAGCGTGAGCACCCCGAGCACCCGGCCCCGGTTCACCAGCGGGACGCACATCACCGACCCGGGCCCGCCGGCCGAGGCCTCCGCCGCCGGGGCGCGGCCGTCGGCGGTGCCGAGGGGCCCGTCGACGAGCACGGCACGTCGCTCGTGGGCCACCCGACCGGCCACGGTGCCCTCCAGGGGCACCCGGGCATCGCGCACGGCGGCGCTGCCCCGCACCGCCACGACCCGCAGGTGGTCGTCCTCGAGCAGCATCACGGTGCCGGTGGCGCCGCCGAACAGCTGCACCGCCCGGGCCAAGATCACGTCGAGGACCTCGTCGAGCTCCAGCACCGAGTTCAACGCCTTGCCGGCGGCGGCGAGCGCTTCTTGCACCTCGATGCGACGCGCCATCGCCGCCGACAGGACCCGCTCGTCGACGAGCAGGCGGCTCAGGCGATGGAGGTGCACCTCCTTCTCCACGGCGTAGATGCCGAACCCCACTCCGAGGAGCGCCACCGCGGCCCGCAACACCCACGGGTTGCCGAGGATCGCGCCGTCCTCGGTCACGCCCAGGGAGGCGACGACGGTGGCCAGCCCCATGAGCGCAACGATCACGAGCGTCAGCAGCCACAGCTGCATTCGCCGGCGCTCGACCGCCTCGATGGACGGTGCATGGTCGCGCAGACCCGCGACCTGTGCCTCGTGGCGGATCCGCTGGCTGATGTGCGCGGGCAGGTGGTTCACGGGTCCCGCCTGTCGGGTCGCCGCCGGTTCGGCCGGACCCCCGAAGCATCGGCCGCCGCGACGGCCGCCTTGAGCACCGGAACCTCCCGCCGGCACCCCCCGCCGGCGCCGGACCGATCGGTGCCGTGGCGGGCCGGGCCGGAGGGCTCAGCCCGCCCGACGGCGGTGGGCGCGCCGGTGCTCGAGGAAGTCGACGAGCACGTAGTCCCCGAGCGATTCGGGTGTGGTGAAGAAGGCACGGCCCCGGTTCAGCCGCATCATCCGCTCCACGAACTCCCGCAGGTAGAGGCTCTCGTCGAGCATGAAGGTGTTGATGCGGATCCCGGCGCGGGTGCAGCGGGCCACCTCCCGCAAGGTCTCGGCGATCGTCACCGGCGACGGTGGGTACTCGAACACCGCCTCCCCGTCCTCGATGTGTGCGGTGGGCTCGCCGTCGGTGACGAGGATCACCTGCCGGGTCCCGGCGTGGCGGGCGAGCCGGCGGCGGGCGAGCATCAACGCGTGCTGCATGTTCGTGCCCCACTCGAAGTCCCAGCTCATCTCGGGCAGGTCCTCGGGCCGTACCTCCCGGGCCACCCGCCCGAACGCGACGATCCCGAAGTGATCGCGGGGGAACCGGGCGGAGATGAGGGCGTGCAGCGCCATCGCCACCTTCTTGGCGGGCAGGAAGTTGTCCCGCATCGGCATCGACAACGACACGTCCAGAGCCAGCACCGTGGCCGACCGGGTGAGCAGCTCGGTCTCGCACACCTCGAAGTCCACCGGCGCGAGCTGCACCGGTGTGCCGGGGCCGGCTCGGCTGATCGCGTTGCGTACGGTGGCCCCCACCTCGAGGCTGAACGGGTCGCCGAAGGCGTACGGCTTGTGCTCGAACGTACGTTCGTGACCGACGCCCGTCCGCGCTGCGTCGTGCGCGCCCAGCCGTTCGGCCCGCAGGTGCCGGAACACGTCGCCGAGGGCCCGCTGTCCGAGCGCCCGGATCCCGCGGGCGGTGAGCTCCAGGCGCCCCTCGCGCTGGTCGATGAGGCCGGCGTCGGTGAGCATGCGGGTGATCCGGGCGAGCTGCTCGAGGGAACGAGCGGCGTCACCGCCGAGCAACTCGGCGGCCCGGTCGAGATCGACCTCGGCGAGCTGGCCGGGCTGGGTGGCCTGCGACAGGAGGTGCTCGAGCTGGTCGAGGTCGCCGAGGCGGGACAGCACCTCGGCCATCGAACCGAACGGCATCGGCTCGTCACCCTGCATCGGCACGGGTCGGTTCCAGGGGAGCTCCGGGAACGCTGCGGCGAGGTTGCGGACCAGCTCGTCCATCTGCCACCGCAGGTCGAGGTCTTCCAGCAGGGCTTGCGACAGCCGGGCCAGCTCCGCCCGTTGCTCCGGGGTCATCGCCGCGAGGAGTCGGCTCATGGCGGCCATCGAGCGGGCCAGCTGGTCCAGCAGCTCGTCGAGGCTGCCCGGGTTGCCGGGGAAGAAGTCACCGTGACGCGACATGAACCCCGCGAAGTCGGGCTCCTCGCCCCGGGCCCGCTGCTCGAGCATCTGGTTGAGCTCGGCGAGCATGTCCTTCATGCGGACCAGCTGCGCCTCATCGAGGTTGCGCATCCCCTCGGAGATCCGGTTGAACCACCCGGACAGCAGCTCGGAGCGCAGCTCCTCCACGAGCTCCTCGTACCGGCGTTTGGCCTCCGGGTCGGCCCAGTCGTGCCCGGCGAGCGCCGAGATGCGCCCGGGCTGATCGGGGGGGAGCAGGTCGAGGTCCATGCGCTGCGCGGCCGCGCGC
>CALEDW010000095.1 GCA_937949585.1 uncultured Acidimicrobiia bacterium | reverse complement strand
GGAGGTCGACGAGGTCGAGGGCGGTCGTCATCTCGGTCACTCAGTGTTCGACCTGGAGGCGCGTGTTCATCTCCAGGAACCAGAACTCGCCGTCCTGGTAGAGCATCTCGACGGTGCCGGCGTTCGTGTAGCCGACCGCCTGGGCCACCTTGACCGCAGCCTCGCCCATGGCGGCGCGGGTCTCCTCGGTCAGACCGGGAGCCGGGCTCTCCTCGATGAGCTTCTGGTGGCGGCGCTGCACCGAGCAGTCGCGCTCGCCGAGCCAGACCGCCCGACCGTGCGTGTCGGCGATCACCTGGATCTCGATGTGCCGAGGATGCTCCAGGTATTTCTCCAGGTACGCCTCGGCACGCCCGAAGTACGCCTGCGCCTCTCGGGTCGCGCTCTCGAGCGCCGCGGCCGCGGCCGCGGCGTCGGGCACGACCTTCATCCCCTTGCCGCCGCCGCCGTAGGCGGCCTTGATCGCCACCGGCCAGCCGACCTGGTTCCCGAACGCGACGACGTCGTCGGGACCGGTGACCGGCTCGGTGGTGCCCGGGACCGAGGCCACCCCGCCGCGGGCCGCGGCGCGCCGGGCCGAGATCTTGTCGCCCATCTGCTCGATCGCCTCGGGCGGCGGCCCGATCCAGGTGACCCCGAGGCCGGTCACGGCCCGCGCGAAGTCGGCGTTCTCGGCGTAGAAGCCGTAGCCGGGATGGACCGCCTCGGCACCGGAGCGCTCGATGATCGCCAGGATCGCCTCGGTGTTCAGGTAGGACTCGGCCGCGGTCTGGCCGCCGAGGGCATAGGCCTCGTCGGCGTAGCGGACGTGGAAGGCGTCGCGGTCGAGCTCCGAGTAGACGGCCACGGTGGGGATGCCGAGGTCGCGGCAGGTCCGCATGACACGCACCGCGATCTCCCCGCGGTTGGCGATCAGGATCTTGGAGAACACGGGCCCTTCCGTCGTCGGGGTCGGCCGGACGCCGCCGTATCCTACGGTCCGTGCGCGAGGCCCCGACCACTCGCGTCCCGTCGCCTGCGCCTGCGGCCCCGTGGCGGCGGGTGCACCTGCAGGTCGTGGACTCGACCAACCGGTGGCTCCGCGATGCCGCCGCCGGAGGTGCCCCGCACCGCACGGTGGTGACCGCGGCCCACCAGACCGCCGGCCGGGGGCGGCTCAACCGCACGTGGACGGCGCCGCCCGGAGGATCGCTGCTCACCTCGGTGCTGTTGCGCGAGCCCACGGCGCCGACCGCCCGGGCCCAGGCGGTGCTGGCGGCGACGGTGGCCATGGCAGAGGCGCTCGAGACCGCCGCCGGCCTGCCGGTCGGGCTGAAGTGGCCCAACGACCTGCTGCTCGAGGACCGCAAGGTCGGTGGGGTGCTGGCCGAGTGGGACGGCGCGGCGCTGGTGGTCGGCATCGGCGTGAACCTGCACTGGAGACTCCTGCCCCCCGAGCTGGCCGGCACCGCGACGGCCGTCAATCTCGCCGGCGGGCGGCCGGTGCCGCCGGCCGCGCTGCTCGAGGACTTCCTCCGGCGTCTCGACGACCGCCTCGACGCGCTGCCGGACGTCCTCGACGCGTACCGGCCCCGGCTGGCGACCCTCGGCCGTCGGGTCCGGGTGGAGCTGGCGCAGTCGTGGCTGGTCGGGACCGCCGTCGACGTCGACGACGCCGGTCGTCTGGTGCTGGCGGTGGGCGGCGGTCGGCGGGAGGTGGTGGCGGCGGGCGACGTGGTGCACCTGCGACCGGCCGACGGCTGAGCGACGCCGGCGCCGCCCCGTCAGGGATCGGGGTCCCGGCGCACGAGCTCGGCGAACGCCCGGGCGAGCCGTTCGGTCACCGGTCCCGGGGCGGCCGGCAGCGGGGTTCCGTCGACCACGGCCACGGCCTGCACCTCCCGGGTGCTGGACGACAGGAACACCTCGTCGGCCCGGACCAGCGCGTCGAGCGGCAAGGGCGTCTCGGCGTCGACGGCGAGCTCGAGCCGCCCGGCGAGTTCGAGGAGCAGGGCGCGGGTCACCCCTTCCAGGCACCCCGACGAGACCGGCGGGGTGCGCAGCACGTCGGCGTGCACCACGAACACGTTCGAGCCGGTCGCCTCGCACAGGTCGCCCCGGGTGTTGGCGAAGATCGCCTCCTGCGCGCCCCGGGCCTGCGCCCAGGCCAGCGCCCGGACGTTCTCGGCGTACGAGATCGTCTTCAGGCCTGCGGTCGCCCCGGCCTCGTTGCGGGACCACGGCACGGTCACCACCGCAGCCGGGGGAGGGGGAGGGCCCAGCGGCGAGGCCGCGACCACCACGGTCGGCGGGGCGTCGCCGCGTTCGGAGCCCAGCGGCGCCGGTCCGCCGGTGATGGTGATGCGGAGCCGGGCCTCGGTGAGGCCGTTCGCCTCGATCACCGCCTCCGCCGCGGCGCGTAGCTCTTCCCCGGGCGGCACGGTGAGGCCGAGCCCGGCGGCGGACCGGCGGAGCCGCTCGTCGTGGCGGCGCCATGCGAACGGGACGCCGTCGTACACCCGCAACGTCTCGAACACCCCGTCGCCGACCAGCAGTCCGTGGTCGAGGGGGGAGACCCCGAGGCGGGCCACCTCGTCGAGGCGGCCGTTGAGGTAGACCTGCATCCCCGTCCCTTCCGGATCAGACGGCGTACGCCGCCGGCACCGTGCGCGCCCCGGCTGCGGCGGCGAGGGCGAGGAGCCGGTCGGCCTTCAGCTCGGTCTCCTCCCACTCCCGCTCGGGCACCGACTCGGCCGTGATCCCGGCCCCCACCCCCAGGTCGAGGTTCCCGCCGTGGGCGACGAACGTGCGGATCGCCACCGCGAGGTCGGCACGCCCCGCCGTGGCGTCGACGAAGCCCAGCCCGCCGCAGTAGACGCCGCGGCGTACCGGCTCGAGGCGCTCGATCAGCGCCAGGGCGGCGGGTTTGGGGGCGCCGGTCACCGAGGCGGGGGGGAACGTCGCCCGCAGCAGGTCGCCGATCCGGACGTCGGCGCGCAGACGACCCCGCACCGTGCTCACGAGGTGCACGAGCCCGGGGTGCGATTCGAGGTGGCACAGCCCGGCGACCCGGATGCTGCCGGGGACGCAGACCCGGCCGAGATCGTTGCGGGCCATGTCGACGATCATCACGTTCTCGGCCCGGTCCTTGATCGATCGTGCCAGCGCGGCCCGCTCGGTGCCGGTGCCCTTGATCGGCCGCGTCTCGACGAGTCGACCCTCGACCCGCAGGTACCGCTCGGGGGACGCCGAGACCACCGTGGCCTGCCGGTGGCGGAAGAAGCCCAGGTGCGGGGCCGGGTGGCGGGCGGCGAGGACGGAGAACAGCGCCGGCCCGAGGGTCGGCGGGTCGGCGGACAGCGGGCGGCGGAGCCGGCGGGTGAGGTTCACCTGGTAGCAGTCGCCGGCGCGGATGTGGTCCTGGACGTCCCGCACCGCGGCCATGAACGCCTCGCGTCCCAGGCTGGTGGACCACCCCGCCGCAACCGGCCGACCTTCACCGGGCCGGGGGATCGGCCCCCCGGCGCCCGGCGGTGCAGCTCGTCCGGCACGCCGCAGCGCCGCCTCGAGCACCCGCCGTGCGCCCCGGGCCCCGGTGGTGCGGGCCCCGTCGGGTCCGATGACCACCCGGGCCGCGAAGCGGGTGAGGACCACGTCGGGCAGGCCCGGGTCGGCGGCGGCCAGCGCGGGGACCCGTTCGACGGCACGCCCGAGGTCGTAGCCCAGCCACCCGGCCCACCACCCCGACCGGAGGCGATCGAGCGCGACCAAGGCCTCTGTGCCGTCGGCGACCAGCTCGTCCTCGGCTCCGAAGCCGACGACCATCGAGCTCCCGTCGCGCACGGCCGCCACGGGCGATCCGGGCGGCAGGGCCGCCAGCACGGCCGGGACGAGCTCGAGGGCGGCGGCCGGCCCTCCGGGAGGGACCGGGCGGCCGGGGACGCTGTGAACCACGGCCTCAGCCTACGGGGGGTCCGGGGACGGCGATCCGGTCGGGCTCGCGGATCCGGGCGCCGGGTCTGGCCGGTAGGATCGGGCGATCGTGGCCGGAACCCGACTGCTGGACCGTCCCTTTGCGCGCGCCTTCGCCGGGCGTGTCGTCCTCGCAGGGGTCCTGGCGGCGGCGCTGGTGGTCGGCGGCGTCGCGGTGGGCCACCGGATGATCAACGCCAAGATCTCGGAGATCCCCCGGGTCACGGACCTCGATCTCGCCGCCGGCCCCGCCCAGGGCGGCAACTACCTGCTCATCGGGTCGGACTCGCGGTCGTTCGTGCGGACCGACCGGCAGGCCGAGGCCTTCGGCGACACCACCGACGCCGGCGGGCAGCGTTCCGACACCCTGATGGTCGTGCGGGTCGATCCCGACGCCCGGCGCAGCGTCCTGGTCTCGTTCCCTCGTGACACGCTGGTCACGATCCCGGGGGTGGGGCGCGAGCGGATCAACGCCGCGTTCAACGACGGGCCTCAGAAGGCGATCGACACCCTGAAGGCCAACTTCGGCATCGAGATCCACCACTACGTCGAGGTCGACTTCGAGGCCTTCGTCGGGATCGTCGACGCGATCGGCCGCGTCCCCGTGTACTTCCCGGCCCCCACCCGTGACACCACCACGGGCCTCGACATCCCGGTGGCACCCGGCTGCGTGCCGCTGGACGGGACCCAGGCCCTCCAGTACGTGCGCTCGCGCCACATGGAGATCTTCGACGCCACCCGAGGGCGCTGGGTCGACGCCAGCCCCCGCGCCGACCTCGACCGGATCGCCCGGCAGCAGGCCTTCATCCGCCGGCTGGCCGCGGTGGCGGCGGAGCGGGCCGGCGCGAACCCGATCACCGCCCTCGGGGTGGCCGACGCGATCGTCCCCAAGCTCAAGGTGGACGAGGGCCTGAGCCGCCGCGACATCTTCCGGCTGGTGAACACGTTCCGCAAGGTCGACCCCACCGACGACTCCACCCTGGAGATGCTGACCCTCCCGGTGGTCGACGGGCCGGGCGGGTCGGTGGTCCCGAAACAGCCCGACGCCGAGGCGGTGCTGGCGCCGCTGCGGGCGCCGATCGGCGCGAAGCCGGCGCGACGCGAGGTGATCCCCGCCCGGGTCCGGGTGCGGGTCCTGAACGGCTCGGGTGTCGACGGGCTGGCGGCGGCAACCTCCGAGACGCTGCAGGACCACGGCTTCGCCCCGGCGGGGATCGGCAACGCCGACGCGACGCGCACGACGGTGATCCGCTACCGGCCGGGCCAGGAGGACGAGGCCCGTCTCGTCGCCTCCCACCTCATCGGGTCGGCCCGCCTCGTCTCCGACGGGACGGTGACCGACGCCGACGTGGTGCTGGTGATCGGGACCGACTTCGACGGGGTGCGCCGGAGCGGGCGCACCGCCCCGGGGCCGCGCGGCGGGACCCCGGGCCCGACGGGCGCGGCGCCGGCCGCAGTGGGGAGCCCGGCGTGCTGAGCGCGCCCACGGCCACGGGCCGGGCGGGTCACGGGAGGACCGCGCGTCACAGGAGGACCGCGCGGCACGGGAGGGTGGTGGCATGACCGGCATGCTGATCACCGGGGGCGCCGGGTTCATCGGCTCGAACTTCGTGCGGCACTGGCTCACCGAGGTCGAGCCGGCCGCGGCGGTGGTGGTCCTCGACCGGCTCACCTACGCCGGCAACCGCGCGAACCTCGCCGACCTCGAAGGGCGGTTCACGTTCGTCGAGGGCGACATCGTCGACCAGCCCCTCGTCGAGTCGCTGCTCGCCGAGCACCACATCGGCGTGGTGGTGAACTTCGCCGCCGAGTCGCACAACAGCCTGGCCGTGATCGACCCCGGCCGGTTCGTGCGCACGAACGTCGTCGGCACCCAGGCCCTGCTCGAGGCGGCCCGGCGGGTCGGGGTGGCCCGCTTCCACCACATCTCGACCTGTGAGGTGTACGGCGACATGGCCCTCGACGACCCCGGGGCGTTCACGGAGGCGTCGCCGTACCGTCCCCGCACCCCCTACAACGCTTCCAAGGCCGCGGCCGACCACCTCGTGCGCGCCTACCACGAGACGTACGGGCTGCCGGTCACGATCACGAACTGCTCGAACAACTACGGCCCGTACCAGTTCCCCGAGAAGGTCATCCCGCTGTTCATCACCCGGGCGCTCGACGACGAGCCGTTGCCGCTCTACGCCTCCACCCAGCACCGCCGCGAGTGGCTGCACGTCGAGGACCACTGCCGGGCGATCGCAGCGGTGCTGCGGCAGGGGCGCGTGGGTGAGACCTACAACGTGGGCTCGGGCGTGGAGGCGACGATCACCGAGATCGCCGACGCCGTCCTCGCCGCGCTCGGCAAGCCGGCGTCGCTGAAGACGATCGTGCCCGACCGGCCCGGCCACGACCGTCGCTACCTGCTCGACGCCACGAAGATCCGCACCGAGCTCGGCTGGGCGCCCCGGATCGCCTTCGACGCGGGCCTGGCCGCGACCGTGGCCTGGTACGTGGAGCACCGGGCATGGTGGGAGCCGCTCCGGAACCGGGCTCCGGTGGTGGAGGACCGGGCCTGGGAGGTCCGCTGAGGTGCGGGTGCTGGTGACCGGCGCCGGCGGTCAGGTCGGCAGCCGGCTCACGACCCACCTCCGACGGGCGGGGGTCGAGGTGGTGGCGTGTACCCGCGCGGAGCTCGACCTCGCCGATCCCGGCGCGCCCGGACGCGTCGTCGCCGAGACCCGACCGGAGGTGATCGTGAACTGCGCCGCGATCACCGACGTCGACCGGTGCGAGCGCGAGCCCGACCTGGCCCGAGCCGTGAACGCCGAGGGACCCCGGCGTTTGGCCGAGGCCGCCCGCTCGGTCGGGGCACACCTCGTGCAGGTCTCCACCGACTACGTCTTCTCCGGGGAGCAGCGCCGGCCGTACCGTGAGGACGACCCCACCGGCCCGCTGTCCGTCTACGGCGCCACCAAGCTGGAGGGTGAGCGCGCCGCGGCCGGGGCCGGGTCGTGGGCGGTGGGCCGCACGTCGTGGGTGTTCGGCCGGCCCGGGCACGACTTCGTGGCCTGGGTGTTGGGTTTGCCCACCGACCGGGTCACCGGTGTGGTCGACGACCAGACCTCGGCCCCGACCTTCGCCGGAGACCTCGCCCGCGCCCTGGCCGAACTGGGCCTCGGGCGGCACCAGGGAGTGTTCCACCTCGCCGGGGCCGGGGCCTGCACCCGCTACGGGTTCGCCCGCGACATCCTCGCCGCAGCGCGCCGCGACGCCGCTCACCTGCGACCGATCACCACCGCGGAGCTGCCCCGCCCGGCCCCCAGGCCCGTGTTCAGCGTGCTCGGCGACCACCGCCTGGCCACGGTCGGGATCGCCCCGCTGCGCCACTACCGTGACGCGCTCGACGAGTACCTCACCGAAGGAGGTGCCGCGGATGGCTGACGTCGCGGTCGTGGGAGCGGGCTACGTCGGGCTCACCACGGCGGCGTGCCTGGCGCACCTCGGGCACCGGGTGACCTGCGCCGACATCGACGCCGACCGCGTCGCCCGGCTGGGCAAGGGCGAGGTGCCGATCCTGGAGGAGGGGCTGCCGGCCCTGGTGGCCGAGGGGCTGGCCTCGGGTCGGCTGCGCTTCGTCGTCGGGGCCCGCGCCGCCGCCGCGGTCGCCGATTTCGTGTTCCTGTGCGTTCCCACGCCGCAGGGCGACGACGGGGCCGCCGACCTCTCGTTCGTGGAGGACGTGGCCCGCGAGATCGCCCCGGTGCTGCGCCCGGGCACGGTGGTGGTGAACAAGTCGACCATGCCGGTGGGCTCCACCCGGCGGGTGGAGCGGATCCTCGGGGAGGCCGGTGCGCAGGTGGAGGAGATCCGGGTGGCGTCCAACCCGGAGTTCCTGCGGGAGGGCTCGTCGGTACGCGACTTCCTGCACCCCCACCGGGTCGTGATCGGCTGCGACGACCCGGCGGTGGCGGTGCGGGTGTCGGACCTGTACCGGACGCTGAACGCCCCCATCGTGGTGACCGACCCTGCTTCGGCCGAGATGATCAAGTACGCCTCGAACGCGTTCCTGGCCACGAAGATCTCGTTCGTGAACGCCATCGCCAACCTGTGCGAGGCCGTCGACGCCGACGTGCGGGACGTGACGCTGGGCATGGGCTACGACCCCCGGATCGGCTTCGAGTTCCTGCACCCCGGGCCCGGCTACGGCGGCTCCTGCTTCCCCAAGGACACCGCGGCGCTGCTGCACACCGCCCGCAGCGTCGGGTTCGACTTCTCCCTCCTGGAGGGGGTGGTGGAGGTGAACCGGCGGCAGCAGCAGCGGATGGTGGACCGCCTGCGGGCCGCACTGGGCGGCACCCTCGAGGGGCGTCGGGTGGCCGTGCTCGGCCTCACGTTCAAGGCGAACACCGACGACTTGCGGGACTCGCCGGCCGTGTTCGTCGCCGGTGCGCTGTCGGGAGCCGGTGCGGCGGTGCGGGCCTACGACCCGGCGGCCGGGGAGCGGGCGAAGGCGGTGCTCGACGGGGTCGAGATCTGCGCCGATCCCTACGAGACGTGCCGGGACGCCGAGGCCCTCGCGGTCCTCACCGAGTGG
>CALEDW010000094.1 GCA_937949585.1 uncultured Acidimicrobiia bacterium | reverse complement strand
TCGTCGACGACACCGAGATCAAGGCGGAGCTGTGCGCCGCCGCACCGTACCGGGCCTGGCTCGACGCCGGGCTGGTGCACCTCGACGACCTGCCGCCCCGCACCACCCTCACCCCGGTGCATTCCAGCGAGGTGCAGCGCCAGCGCCTCTACGGCTGGACCCAGGAGGACCTGCGGCTGCTCGTCGGGCCCATGGCCCGCACCGGCGCGGAGCCCATCGGCTCGATGGGTACCGACACCCCGCTGGCGGTGCTGTCGGACCGGCCCCGGCTGCTGTTCGACTACTTCAAGCAGCTGTTCGCGCAGGTGACGAACCCGCCGCTCGACGCGATCCGGGAGGAGCTCGTCACCAGCCTGGCCCTCACCATCGGCCCGGAGGCCAACCTGCTGGAGGCGGGCCCGGACTCGTGCCGCCAGATCGTGCTCCCGCAGCCGGTGCTGTCCAACGAGGAGCTGGCCAAGCTGCGGTACATCGACGAGGACGGTGCCGTCCACGGGTTCCGGTCCATCACCGTGGACTGCCTGTACCCGGTGGTCGGCGGCGGCGACGCGCTGCGCCTGGCCGTCGAGCGGGTCCGTCGCCAGGTGAGCGACGCGATCGCCGGGGGGGCCAACCTCATCATCCTCTCCGACCGCTACGCCACCGCCGACCTGGCCCCCATCCCGTCGCTGCTGGTCACCTCGGCCGTCCACCACCACCTCATCCGGGAGAAGACCCGCACCCGGGTGGGGCTCGTCGTCGAGACCGGCGAAGCTCGCGAGGTGCACCACCTGTGCCTGCTCATCGGCTACGGGGCCTCCGCGGTCAACCCGTACCTGGTGTTCGACTCGATCCGCGACCTCATCCGGGAAGGGCACCTCGACCTGCCGCCCCGGAAGGCGGAGCGCAACTACGTGAAGGCGGCCGGGAAAGGGATCCTCAAGGTGATGTCGAAGATGGGGATCTCCACCGTCGCCTCCTACATGGGCGCCCAGGTGTTCGAGGCCATCGGGCTCGGCGCCGAGCTCGTCGACGAGTACTTCCCGGGCACCACCAGCCGTCTGGGCGGCATCGGGCTCGACGTGATCGCCGCCGAGGTCGCAGCCCGGCACGCCAAGGCCTACCCCGACCGTCCCGAGGAACTCGCCCACCGCGAGCTGGACGTGGGGGGCGAGTACCAGTGGCGCCGGGAGGGGGAGTACCACCTGTTCAACCCCGAGACGGTGTTCCGGCTCCAGCACGCCACCCGCACCGGCCGCTACGACATCTTCAGGCAGTACTCGAAGCTCGTCGACGACCAGTCCCGCCGGCTCGCCACGCTGCGGGGCCTGTTCGAGCTGCGCGTCGGGGCGCGGCCCCCGGTGCCGATCGAAGAGGTGGAGCCGGTCTCCGAGATCGTCAAGCGCTTCTCCACCGGGGCGATGAGCTACGGCTCGATCTCCAAGGAGGCGCACGAGACGCTGGCGATCGCCATGAACCGGCTCGGCGGAAAGTCGAACACCGGGGAAGGCGGTGAGGACGCCGACCGCTACACCCCCGACCCGAACGGCGACCTGCGCCGCTCCGCGATCAAGCAGGTGGCCAGCGGGCGGTTCGGGGTCACCAGCGAGTACCTCGTGAACGCCGACGATCTGCAGATCAAGATGGCCCAGGGCGCCAAGCCGGGTGAGGGTGGCCAGCTGCCCGGCCACAAGGTGTACCCGTGGATCGCCAAGACCCGGCACTCCACCCCCGGGGTGGGGCTGATCAGCCCGCCGCCGCACCACGACATCTACTCGATCGAGGATCTCGCCCAGCTGATCCACGACCTGAAGAACGCCAACCCGCGGGCCCGGATCCACGTGAAGCTCGTGTCCGAGGTGGGGGTGGGCACGGTGGCGGCCGGGGTGAGCAAGGCCCACGCAGATGTGGTGCTCATCTCCGGGCACGACGGCGGGACGGGGGCCTCCCCGCTCACCTCGATCAAGCACGCCGGGACCCCGTGGGAGCTCGGTCTGGCGGAGACCCAGCAGACCCTGTTGCTCAACGGGCTGCGGGACCGGATCGTGGTGCAGACCGACGGGCAGATGAAGACCGGGCGCGACGTGATCATCGCCGCGCTGTTGGGGGCCGAGGAGTTCGGGTTCGCCACCGCCCCGCTGGTGGTGAGCGGCTGCATCATGATGCGGGTCTGCCACCTCGACACCTGCCCGGTGGGGATCGCCACCCAGAACCCGACGCTGCGGGCCCGGTTCGCAGGCCGTCCCGAGTTCGTGCAGCACTTCTTCGAGTTCGTCGCCGAAGAGGTGCGGGAGTACCTGGCCGCCCTCGGGTTCCGCACCCTGGCCGAGGCGGTCGGACGGATCGACATGCTGGACACCCGGCGGGCCGTCGACCACTGGAAGGCCTCCGGCCTCGACCTCTCCCCGTTGCTCACCGAGGTCGACTTCGACGAGACAACCCAGGACCGGCACTGCACGAAGACCCAGGACCACGGTTTGGACCGGGCCCTCGACGTCACGCTCATCCAGCTCTGCGAGGGAGCGCTGGAAGACGGCCAGCCGGTGCGGCTCGAGCTGCCGATCCGCAATGTGAACCGCACCGTCGGCACGATGCTCGGCTACGAGCTCACCCGCCGCTACGGGGGTGGGGGACTGCCCGACGACACCGTCGACATCACGTTCACCGGCTCGGCCGGCCAGTCGTTCGGGGCGTTCGTGCCCCGGGGCATCACCTTGCGCCTCGTCGGCGACGCCAACGACTACCTCGGCAAGGGTCTGTCCGGCGGGCGGATCATCGTCACGCCCCCGCCGTCCTCCCCGCTGGTGGCCGAGGAGAACATCATCGCCGGCAACGTGATCCTCTACGGCGCCACCGCCGGGGAGTGCTTCCTGCGCGGCGTGGTGGGGGAGCGGTTCTGCGTGCGCAACTCCGGGGCCACCGCCGTGGTCGAGGGGGTCGGCGACCACGGTTGCGAGTACATGACCGGCGGACGGGTGGTGGTGCTGGGACCGACCGGGCGGAACTTCGGTGCCGGGATGTCGGGTGGGATCGCGTACGTGTACGACCCCGAGCGGCGGTTCCCGGGTCGGGTCAACCTCGAGATGGTCGATCTCGACCCGCTGGAGGAGGAGGACCGCCGGTGGCTGCGCGAGATCGTGCGCCGCCACGCCGCCGAGACCGGGTCGACCGTCGCCGCCCGGCTCCTCGACCGGTGGCACTGGGCGGTGGAGCGGTTCGTGAAGGTGATGCCCCAGGACTACA
>CALEDW010000093.1 GCA_937949585.1 uncultured Acidimicrobiia bacterium | reverse complement strand
GGGCCGGGGTGGCGGCCACCACGCTGCGCCGGCCATCGGTGGCGGCGAACGCGTTCGCACCCGGACGGTCGACCACGAACAGCTCGGGGCGGGCCACCCCGCTGCTCAACCCCAGTCCCTCGAGCAGGTTCTCCCACCGGGGCGCCGACCCCTCGGCGACCGGACGGGCACCGGTGGCTCGCAGCACCCGGTCGACCGCGCTGCGGATCCGCAGCAGCACCACGGCCACCCACAGGCCACCGGCGGCGAGGAACGCCACCAGCCCGGCGAGCAGGCCGCCCACGACCACGACCAGCGTGGCCGCCACGAGCGCCGGGACCAGCCCGGCGGCCAGCGCAGCGCGCACCAGCCGGTCGGTGGAGGACTCGAAATCGGCGGCGTCCGGCACGGCGCACACGCTACTTCGGCCGCACGCCAGGACCGGAACCGTGCCCGGCGCCGGCACCGGTGGACCCGCTCGATCTCACCGCACCGGTGCGCCCAGTTCCCCGTAGATGTCCAGGTAGGCGTCGGTGAGCCGCTCCAGGTCGAACGCGGCGGCCCGCCGGCGACCCCGTTCGGCCCGACGGGCCGCTTCGGCCTCATCCTCGAGCACCGCCCTCAGCGCGGCGCCCAGGGCGGCCGGGTCGCCGGGGGGGACCAGCAGGGCCGCCGGCTCCTCCGGGGTGGAACCGTTGGGCGCCGCCGCGCAGGCCACCTTGGCGTAGCCGTCGATGTCGCTCGCCACCACCGGGGTCCCGGCGGCCATGGCCTCGAGCAGGATGATCCCGAAGGACTCGCCGCCCAGCGACGGGGCACAGAAGACCGTCGCCCCCCGGAGGCGGCGATCCCGCTCATCGTCGTCGATCCGGCCGAGCCACTCCACCCTGGGGTCGTCGTGGCGGGCCCGCAGCCGTTCGGTGTCGGGCCCGGTGCCGGCGACCCACAGCCGGGTGTCCGGCGGGAGGGCCGGCAGCGCCTCGAGCAGCACCTCGAGCCCCTTTCGGGGTTCGTGGCGACCGATGAACAGCACCGCGGGACCCTCGGAGGGCCACGGCTCCGCCGCCGCGAAGCGGGCCGTCTCGATCCCGTTGAACAGCACGCGGTACTCGCCGCCGAGGTGACGCTGGGCGAGGTCGCGGGCCTCGGTCGACACGGCCACCCGCACGTCGAGTCGAGACGCCCCCCAGCGCACGAGCGGCGAGAGGGCCGTGTAGGCGGGCTGCGAGCCAGCTGCATGGAAGGTCCCGACCAGCGGCGCGGGCTTGAGCACGACCGCGGTCGCCGCCGGTCCGGGGGCGAGCGGCTCGTGGACGTGCACGACGTCGAAGCCCTCGTCCCACAACGCCCGGATGGTGCGGAGCTGGGCGGCCGGATCCGGCGCGATCGGGGCGATCGAGCCGTTGGAGGCGGTGGGCAGGCTCTTGCCCAGCGGGGTGACGAACCGCTCCGGCGGAGGGCCGTCGCAGGGTGCCAGCACCCGGGCCTCGACCCCCCGACGCCGCAGGGAGCGGGTCAGGGCCAGCACCTGACCCTGGACCCCACCGGGGAAGCTGAGGCTGTAGGGGCAGACCAAGCCGACGCGCACGACGAGAGGTTAGGAGCGGTCGCCGCCGAGCGCCGCGTGGTCGCTGGGCCAGTTGGGCTGCAGCAGGTGCCACTGGTCCGGCGCGCGACGGATCTGGACCTCCATGGCGCGGGCGAGGTCCTGGGTGACCCGCTCGACGTCCTCCCGCAACCGCCCGCGCCGGGCGGTGTCGAGCGGGGGCTCGACCACCGCGTGGCAGCGATCGCCGTCGAAGTAGACCGCGGTGGGCAGCAGTGGCGACCCCGAACGCAACGCGATCAGGGCGGGACCCCCGGGCAGTCGGGTGCGTTCACCGAAGAACTCCACCTCGACCCCGGCACCGGAGAGGTCCCGGTCGGACAGCAGGCACACGATGTGGCCAGCCGCCAGCGCGGCCGTGACCTCGGTCCCCGCCGAGGGGCCGAGCGAGATGATCGACATGCCCAGCTGGCGCCGGAGGTCGAGGAACCACTGGTGCAGCTCGGGCGGCTCGAGCTGCTCGGCCACTGCGGTCACCGGCCATCCCTTCACCGCGACGAGCCAGCGCCCGGCCCACTCCCAGCCGCCCAGGTGTGGCAGGGCCAGAATCGGGCCCCGCCCGGCCTCCAGCGCCGCCGTGATGTGCTCGATCCCCTCGTGGGTGAAGCCCGCGTCGACCTCGGCCGGGCTGAGCGCGGGCAGGCGCAGCGTGTCCAGCCAGTACCGGGCGTAGGAGGCGAACACTTGCCGCACTTCACGCCGCAGCTGCTCGTCGCTCAGGTCCGCGCCATGCACCCGCCGGAGGTTGCGCTCGGCCACCGCCCGCTGCGTCGGTGAGGTCCGCACGGCGACCCCGGCCAGGGCGTCAGCCGCCCGGGCGGCCACCGGGTGGGGCAACCGGCGGGCGAGGACGGACCCGATGCGGAGGGCCCCGAGGGAGAGCTCCACCCTGCGGGTCAGCCGCCGGTGCGACGGTTCCGCGTGCGGGTCCTCGCCGCCCAGCGCTCCGAGCTGGTGCGCGTGCGGCGGGTCCGCCGCCGCCGCCGGTCGCTGAGCGCGGGACTCTGGTCGGTCGCCTGCCGCCAGACCTTCACGAAGCGCTGGCCGGCGGTGATGAGGTTGAGGACGACGATCACCCCGAGCACGACGAGCAACAGGTCGCTGAACAGCAGGCCGAGGCCGAGCAGGATGAAGCGCTCGGCCCGTTCCACGAGGCCGCCGCGGGCGTCGAAGCCCAGCGCGTCGGCCTTGGC
>CALEDW010000092.1 GCA_937949585.1 uncultured Acidimicrobiia bacterium | reverse complement strand
CGAGCCCCGCGTCGGCGGCGGCGTCGAGGTCGCGGGCCAGGCCACGCCGGCGCTCCTCGACGAGGGCCCGGAGCCCCCGGGCGCGTTCCCGCAGCGCGTCGAGACGCCCGAGCGCCTCACCGAGCGGGTCACGACCGGCGGCCGGCAGGCGCTGCTCGGCCTCGATGACCGCCACGTCGAGCGATGCGAGCCGGGACCGCAGCGCCCGTTCCTCGGCGGCGACCCGGGCCGCCTCGTCGGCGAGGCGCCGGGCCCGGGCCTGGAGTCCGGCGAGCTCCCGTCCGGCGAGGTGCCGGCGGATCGCGGTGAGTTCGGCCACCACCCCGTCGTGGCGGCGCGCCGCGTCGGCCTGCCGCTCGAGGGGCCCCAGACCCCGCCGGACCTCGCGCAGCAAGTCGTGGAGGCGGACCAGCGACCCCTCGGTCGCCTCGAGGCGCCGCTCGGCCTTCTCCCGGCGTTTGCGGTACTTCAACACGCCAGCGGCCTCTTCCACCACCGCCCGACGGTCTTCGGGCTTGGCGTTGAGCACCGCGTCGATCTGGCCCTGCCCGACGATCACGTGCTGCTGGCGGCCGATGCCGGTGTCGGAGAGAAGCTCCTGAACGTCGAGCAGGCGGCACGGGGCACCGTTGAGCGAGTACTCGGAGTCGCCGTCCCGGAACAGCGTGCGGGTGATCGTCACTTCGCCGAAGGCGATGGGCAGCAGACCGGCGGCGTTATCGATCGTGAGGGACACCTCGGCCCGCCCCAAGGCCGGGCGCTGCGAGGTACCGGCGAAGATGACGTCGTCCATCTTCCCGCCCCGCAGGGTCCGGGGCCCCTGGGCCCCGAGCACCCAGGCGATCGCGTCGACAAGGTTCGACTTGCCCGACCCGTTCGGGCCGACGACGACCATGACGCCCGGCTCGAACTCGAGGGTCGTCTTGTCGGCGAACGACTTGAAGCCCCGCAGGGTGAGTGATTTCAGGAACACCTGTGCAGGAACACCTGGGCGGCAGACCTCCGTCCGATCGGGCTGCGAGCGTAGCGACGCTCCGTGCGATCTCAGCGGACCCCGAACCCGCGCGTACCGTGCGGCGCCTCGTCGTGGATCTCGACACCGACCACCCGGGCCCGCGGCGGACCCCGGCGGCACCAGTCGATCATCGCCGCCACCGCGTCGGGACGACCCTCGAACACCGCTTCCACCCGACCGTCGGCGAGGTTGCGCACCCAGCCGGCGACTCCCCGCGCAGCGGCCTCCCGACGGCAGGTGTCGCGGAACCAGACGCCTTGCACCCGACCGGACACCAACACCCGCCGGCGCACGACCGGGACCGGCCGGTCGTTCACACCTGGCAGACCTCGCAGAAGAAGTGGGAGCGTCCCGCCACCTTGATGCGGCGGATCTCGTGGCGGCACCGTGGGCAGGGCTGTCCCTCTCGGGCGTAGACCCGGTGGTGCTCCTGATAGCTGCCGTGCCGCCCGTACAGGTCGACGTACTGGCCGTCGGCCAGCGACGAGCCTCGGTACTTCACCGCCTCCTGGAGTGTCTCGACCACGGCCCGGTAGAGGCGCCGGACCTCCTCGGGAGACAACGAGTCGGTGGTGCGGTCCCAGCGCAAGCCGGCGTTGAAGAGGATCTCGTCCGAGTAGATGTTGCCGATCCCGGCCAGGACCTGCTGGTCCATGAGCGCCAGCTTCAGCTTCGCGGACCGGCGGGCCACCAGGTCGCCGAAGGCCTCCCACGACATGACGGTCGTGTACGGGTCCAGCCCGAGGTGGGCCAGGTCCTCCACCGCGTCGGCGAGCGAGTCGCGCCGGGTGACGAACAGTTCCCCGAACGTGCGGGGATCCACGAAGCGTAGCTGCCCGCCCTGGGTGAAGGTGATCGTGACGTGGGTGTGGCGGGGCGGTGCGTCGCGGGCCGAGCGGGCCTGGAGGAGCCGCCCGGCCATACCCAGGTGGATCACCACCACCTCCTCGGCGTCGAGGAGCAAGACCAGGTACTTGCCCCGCCGGTCGACTCCGGTGATGCGGCGTCCCAGCAGCGGTTCGACGAACTGCTTGCGCTGGCGGTGCCGGCGGATGCTCCGCATCCCGGTCACCTCCACCGCCTTGATACGCCGCCCCACGACCTCCCGCTCCAGGTCGCGCCGGATGACCTCGACCTCAGGGAGCTCCGGCACGTTCGCCCCCCGCCACCTCGACTAGTCGCTCGCCGTCGTCGCCGGTCCCCGCGGCGCCGCCGGTGCCGCCCAGCCGCCAGAGGGCGTCGGCGGCGGCGGCCTGCTCCGCCTGCTTCTTGGAGCCGCCCTCGCCGCTGCCGTACACCCGACCGTCGATCAGCACCTGGGCCCGGAACCGCTTGCGGTGGTCGGGGCCCTCGTCCTCGACCCGGTACCGGGGGACCCGGCCCCACCGCCGGGCGGCCAGCTCCTGCAGCCGGGTCTTGAAGTCGTCCTCGCCGGGGCCTGCCGCCGCGCTGGCCAGCCGCCGCCCGAAGTGGTCGAGCACCAGGCGGCGGGCAGGCCCGAGCCCGCCCTCGAGGTACACGGCGGCGATCAGCGCCTCCATGGCGTCGGCGAGGATCGAGACCTTCTCGCGCCCGCCGGATGCGTCCTCGCC
>CALEDW010000091.1 GCA_937949585.1 uncultured Acidimicrobiia bacterium | reverse complement strand
GACCAGTAGGTTCTGGCCGTGGGCTCGCTCGACGCCATCCTGTCCGTGCAGGATCTCGACACCCGTGCCGATCAGCTCCGCCACCGCCGCGACCGCCTGCCCGAGCTGGAGCTCCTCCGGGCCGCACAGGCCCAACGAGCCGAGGTGACGGCCCGGATGGAGGCCGTCGCCGCCCGGCTGCACGAGCTCCGGGCCCGGGAGAAGGCCCTCGAGGACGAGGCCGCGCTCGTGGAGGAGAGGGCCGCTGCGGTCGACCGTAAGCTGTACGACGGGTCGGTGGTCGCCCACCGGGAACTCGAGGCCTTCCAGGCCGACCACCGCATGCTCAAGCAGCGCCAGTCCCAACTGGAGGACGAGGCGATCGCGCTGATGGAGGAGGCCGAGCCGGTGGCCGGCGAGCTTGCCGTTCTCGAGGAGCAGGCCGCCTGCCACGACGCCGAGATCGCCCGCCTCGAAGCCGTGCTCGCCGAGGCGCGGGCCCACATCGACGCGGAGCTCGCCGAGGTGGCCGCCGAGCGGGAACAGGCGGCCGCGGCGGTGCCTCCCGACGTGCTCGCAGCCTACGAACCGCTGCGCACCCGCATGGGTGGGGTGGGCGCGGCCCGGCTGGTCGGCGCCCGCTGCGAGGGCTGCCACCTGGAGATCCCGTCCGCGGAGCTGGAGGCGCTGCGGGCCGCACCGGCCGATGCCCTCGTCACCTGCCCGGAGTGCGGCCGCCTGCTGGTGCGGTGAGGGCGCGGTCGGCGTGCTGATCTGGTTCGCGGTCATGGGGATCGTGGTCACCTGGGCGGTGTTCCAGAGCCCGGCGATCGACTACCGGATGGTGGCGCTGGGAGCGGTGCTGCCCGTCGTGGAGGTCCCGTTCGGCGCCGGGCCCCTGCACACGCTGCTCGCCCCGACCGCGGTGCTGACCGCGGTGATGCTCGCCACCCGCGGACGTCGGCTGGTACGACGCCGATGGCTGGGCCTGCCGATCGGCATGTACCTCCACCTGGTCCTGGACCTGGGCTGGACCCGCACCGAGACGTTTTGGTGGCCGTTCCTGGGGCGCTCGTTCTCTCCCGGCGCGGCGCCCGAGGTGGGCCGCGGGTGGGTGGGGTTCGCCTTGGAAGCGGTGGGGGTGGCGGTCGGCGTGTGGGCCTACCGCCGCTTCGGGCTGGACGACCCGGGTCGGCGCTCCCGGTTCCTGCGCACCGGCCAGTTGGACCGGGAGTTCGTGGCGGGAGGCGGTCGGTGAGCGAGCTGGTCCTCGTCCGCCACGGGCGCACCGAGGCGAACGCCCGGGGCCTCCTCCTGGGGCGTCGCGACGTCCCTCTCGATGCCACCGGCGAGGCCCAGGCGCGGGCCGTCGCCGCAGCGGCTCTCACGGCGGCCGAGGCATCGGGGCGGCGGATCGCCGCGGTCGTGTCGAGCCCGCTCCGGCGGGCCCGCCAGACCGCGGCCGCCTTCGGGCTGCCGGTCGAGGTCGACGATCGGTTCGTCGAGCTGGACTACGGCGAGCTGGACGGCGTGGCGGTGGCCGACGTGCCGGCGTCCACGTGGGCGGCGTGGCGCCGGGACCCGCACTTCGCCCCACCCGGCGGCGAGACCCTGGCGTCGGTAGCGGCACGGGTGGCTGCGGCCTGCGAGGACTGGGCCGAGCGGGCCGCCGGAGCCAGTGTGGTGGTCGTGACGCACGTGTCCCCGCTCAAGGCCGCGGTGGCCTGGGCGCTGGGGGTGGACGAAGGATCGTCGTGGCGGACCCGGTTGGATCCGGGGTCGATCTCCCGGGTCGTGGTCGGCCCCGGTGGGCCGGTGCTGGGCTCGTTCAACGAGACCGGTCACCTCGTCGGCGTCGGCGGCTGAGCAGCCCGTTCCGGGGGCCGGACCCGGCGGCCACCATCTGCGGCATTCGGCGGTGGCCCCTCTAGCGTGGGGCCATGGAGCTGCTCGACGAGGAGTCGCATCGCATGTTGGTCTGGGCCGTGCGCCTGGCCGAGGTCGGCCACGTGCCCACCCGTCGGGAGTTGCGGATGGTGGCCGAACCCCGCCAGCGGTCGGGGGACCGGGTGGTCACGGCCCTGAGCGGGCGGGACACCGGGTTCAACGAGGGGGCGATCACGTCGCTCATCCGGCGGGGGCTGCTGCGTGCGGTGGACGACCGCGGGGTCGGGCCCACCGAACTCGGCCGGCGGGCCGTCGCCGCTGCGGAACTCGACGGCGGGCTCCCGGCGCTGTTCGAGGTGATCGACGCGGACCTGCGTTCCGGTGACCCGCTGGCCTTCGCCCGGGTCGTGGGACGCATCGCCGCGCTCCACCGCCCGATGGTCGTGGACCCCTACTGCGGTCGGGCCGAACTCGAGTACCTGGCGGCCCACACGTCGGTCAGCCGCGTGCTGGTCAGCGACCGGCTCGGCGAGGACGAGCTGGCCGATCTCGTCGACGCCGTGCGGTCCATCCGGACCAGGGACGTGAAGCTGCGCCTGCGCGTCGCTCCGGCCGCCGAGCTGCGCGACCGGTGTGTGGTGGGCGAGCGGATCCTGCAGGTGGGCGGCCTGCCCGGTGTCGGGGGCGGAGGTGCCACCGTGCTGGTGGAGGTCCACGACGCCGGCGACGCCGTGCGTGAGCACTACGGGCGGCTCTGGCGTTCCGCGGAGCGCCTCGCCGTCTACAAGCCGACTCGCGGCGCGATCGCCGCAGCCTGATCAGCTGCGCCCGGCGGCGGCGCGGCCCGGCGCCTCGGCGGAACGACCCCGTCCCGGCGGAGCACCCGGGCCGCGGTCAGCGCCGGGTGAGCCCACGGTGCCGGGCGAATCCTGCGGGTCGTCGTCCCGGTGGCCGCCGGGGGCGTCGCCGCTGCGCCCGGGTGGTGGCGTGGCGGCGCAGAACTCGGCGATCGTCATCCCCTCGGCGGCGACCGCCGCAGCCAGATTGCGGGCGGCCACGCTGTGCTCGGGGAGGGACTCCCGCCCGCCGAACGCCCGGCACAACCCGTGGCGGGCCGGCCCGGTGGGGTCGGGTCCGACCCCGGCCGGTTCGGGTCCGCCGTCGGGGGCGGGCACCTCGGTGGTCTCGGTTGTCGTGGGCTCGGCCTCGGTGGTGGTCGTCGTCTCCTCGACGGTGTCCTCGGTGGTGTCCGGAGTGCTCGTGGCGGGATCCGTGGTCGAGGTGTCCTCACCCGAGGTGTCCTCGGTGGTGGTCGGACCCTCGCCGGCGATGACCTGCTCGTCGGCCAGCCCGGGCAGGGCACCGGTCGTCGCGGCGGCCACCCCGCCGAGCCCGAGCACCGTCACCGTGGCGATGGCCGCCACCCGTCCCGTCATGCGTCGTCCCGGCACGTCCCCAGCTCCTCTGGTGTCGTGGGGCCGGCGCGGCCCCGTGTCCAGGAGGGTGGATCGACCCGGGTGCCCGGGGTGTTACACCGGCGGTCCATCGGTCGGTCACCGCCGGTCGGCGGGCGCGGCCGCTCAGGCCACGATGCGGTAGGTCTGCACGGCGTGGGCGACCGTCCGACCCTTGGCGTCGGTGGCGGTGATCTCGGTGAAGATCAGCTCCCGACCCCGCTTGACCGTGCGGGCGGTGCAGACCAGGTCCGAGCGGCGGGCCGCACCCACGTACTGCACGCTCATGGCCACGGTGCTGGCGCGTGTGCCGCGGCGGAAGTCGTGGTTGCTCCACGCCGCCGCAGCACCGGCGGTGTCGAGCAGCGAGGCCACCACCCCACCGTGGTAGACGGCTCCGTCGTTGGTCAGGTCCTCCCGGAACGGCAGCCGCACGGTCACCTCGTCCGGTTCATAGCGGTCGAACACCAGCCCGAGGCCACCCATGAACGGCGTGGCGGTGAAGGTGGCGGGGATGGCGGCACGCATCCGCCGCTGGTCCTCGTCGCTGAGTTCGACCGGTCCGTCGCTGGTGTCGACACCCATGGGCCGGATCCTCGCACACCTGCGCCGCCCACCCCGGGGTCCGCTCCCGATTCGCATCCGGTCACACACAATGGCTACCTATTACAGGAATCGTTCTGCCCCAGCGGTCTCCGGGGTGGGCCGGATGGAGGACGAGGCGATGCTCGACGGCAAGCGGCTGCTCATCACCGGGGTGGTGACCACCGACTCGATCGCGTTCCACGTGGCCGACCGGGCCCAGCGGCTGGGCGCGGAGGTGGTGCTGACCTCGTTCGAACGGGACCGCGAGCGGACCGTCGCCGCTGCGGCGGAACTGGCCGCCGCACCGGAGGTCCTGCAGCTCGACGTCACCCGCCCGGAGGACTTCGACGCGCTCGACGATGAGCTGCGGAGCCGGTGGGGCCGACTCGACGGGGCGCTGCACGCGGTGGCCTTCGCGCCCCGCCGGGTGCTGGCCGGGGAGTTCGTCTCAGTCCCGCTCGCCGACGTCGAGCGGGCGTTCGCCACGTCGACCTACTCGTACGCGGCCCTGGCCCGGTTGGTCGCGTCGCTCGCACCGTCGGAGGGTGCCTCGCTCGTCGGGCTGGACTTCGACGCGGCCGGCGCCTGGCCGGTCTACAACTGGATGGGCGTGTGCAAGACCGCCCTGCAGGCGGTCAACCGCTACGTGGCCCGCGACCTCGGACCTCGGAGGATCCGCAGCAACCTGGTCGCCGCCGGGCCACTGCACACCCGGGCGGCGGGCGGCATCCCCGACTTCGGGCTCCTGACCGGCGCATGGGAGCGCCGGGCGCCCCTGGGCTGGGATCCGAACGACGCCCGGCCCGTGGCCGACGCCGTGTGCTTCCTGCTCTCCGACCTGGCCCGGGCCGTCACCGGCGAGGTCCTCCACGTGGACGGCGGGTTCCACGCGATGGCCGCTGACCTCGCTCCCTCGGACTCCGCGGCCTCCGAGCCCGCACCCCCGGGGCCTTCCCCCGCCGGCGGGCCGCTGCGCCGATGACCGACCCGTCACGGGTCAGGGCGGCGCGCCGGCCCGACCCCGCCGGCGGCAGCGCCGGGGATCGTCGGGTCGCCGACGGTGCTGGTGAGCCGGCCTGTAGGCGGGATTCTGTTCCCCGGGCCCTTGCGGGCGTCCGGTTCGGTGACCATCCATCTACGCGGCCTACCCGAGGGCTGCTCCCGAAGGAGCGGGCGGGCCACCCCTGCCCTCTGCTCGGCCTTGCTCCGGGTGGGGGTTGCCAGCCGCCGGGGTCGCCCCCGGCGCTGGTGCGCT
>CALEDW010000090.1 GCA_937949585.1 uncultured Acidimicrobiia bacterium | reverse complement strand
GGTGCTGTTGCGACCGGCGTTCGAGGGCGCGCCGGGGCGCGCCCACGGCGGGATCGTCGCCGCGGTGTTCGACGACGTCACCGGCTTCGTGATCGGCCGGCTCGGCGAGCCCGCGTTCACCGGGGAGCTCACCGTCCGCTTCGAGGCGGGGGTGCCCGTCGGCGTCCCCCTCGAGGTCCGCACCCGCCTCGACCATCGGGAGCGCCGCAAGCTGTTCATCAGCGGCGAGATGCGGGCCGACGGGGCGGTCGTGGCCCGCTGCCGGGCGATCTACGTGACCGTCGACCCGTCGCTGTTCGCCGGGGCCGGCGACCCGCGCTGAACCCGGACCGCCGACCCGCGCGCGGGTACCGGTCCCGCACGGTCATGATCGGGGTGTGACCCCCGAACGCTCGCGCGCCGCGGCGGCGCTGCTCATCGCCGCACTCGTCGCCGCCGCGGTCGCGGCCGGGTGGCGGGCGTTCCGGGGCGGGTCGGCCGATCCCTGCGCCGGGGTGACCTTCCATCCCCCGGGCGCCCGCCGCGACCCGGGGGGACCGCTGCCGCCGGCGCTGGGCCGCGAGCCCGAACTCGACCGCCGCATCCGGGCCGCGCTGCGCCTGCCCCGCTCCCCCGTGGTCTACTGCGCCGACTTCGCCGACCCGTTCATGCTCGTCGACGACGGCGGGCGGGTCCACGCGTTCGCCACCAACACCGCCCGCCAGCACGTCCCGGTGCTCAGCGGCGCCGGGCTGCTCCGGGCCTCGCGACTCGACGAGGCGCTGCCCCAGCTGCCCACCTGGTCGACGCCCGGCAACGTGTGGGCCCCGGCGGTGCTGGCGGCCGGCCCCGACCGCTTCGTGCTCTTCTACACGACCCGGGTGGCCGCCACCGGCCAGCAGTGCATCGCCCGGGTGGAGGCGTCGCGGCCGGCCGGACCGTACCTCGACCGGTCGACGGCACCGTTTGTGTGCCCGCCCGCACCCGACAACGCCATCGACCCGAGCGTGGTGCGCACACCGGACGGTTGGGTGCTGGTGTGGGCCACCTACGGTCCCCGTACCCCCCACCAGATCGTCGCCGCACCGCTGGCCCCCGACCTCGCCGCGCTCGCCGCCCGTCCCGCGACGCTGATCGTCGCCGACCGACCCTGGGAAGACGGCGTGGTGGAAGGCCCGTCGATGCTCGCGGCCGGTGGCACCTACCACCTCGTCTACTCGGGAAACCGCTGGGACACCGCCGCCTACGCCATGGGCACCGCCCGCTGCAGCAGCCCGCTCGGCCCGTGCACGAAGGCACCGGGGCCGTGGATCGCCTCGTCGGGACGGGTGCAGGGACCCGGCGGGTCCGAGCTGTTCCGTGACCGGGACGGGAGGACCTGGCTCGTGTTCCACGCCTGGGTGGGACCGGTCGGCTACCCGCAAGGCGCTCGCCGCCTGCTCGTCGCCGAGGTCGACCTGTCGGGGCCGGACCCGGTGCTGGTGGTGCCCTGATCGCCGGTGCGGGCTCAGCGGTACAGGAAGATCCGCCCCCACACCGGCGACCCGGTGCCGACCGTCAGCGAGGTGACGCAACGGCCGTCGGCCTGCACCCCACCGCCGTGCTCCACGACCCTGCGGCAACCGACGGTGCCGAGCGGGACGGTGGCGATGCGGGGAGCGGTCCCCCAGGCCGACACCGCGACCAACCCGTGCTCGTATCGGCGCACCCACATGCACGAGGCGCCCTGGCACCGAAGCGGCATCGGTCGGGCGTCCAGCGTGCGACCCAGCCGCAGGTTCACCAGGTCAGGCGCCAGACCGGTGCGGTTGCAGTTCGTCGCCCGGGGGAACCCGGCGCAGAAGTCCCACCCCGTGTTCACCACCACCGGTCCGCCGTAGAGCTTGCCCAGCGCCCACAGGTAACGCTCCTGACGGCTGCGGGCCAGACGCTCCGCCGGGGTCCGACCCAACGGCAGGCGGGGCTTGGCCATCACCACCACCCGGCCGTCACCGTTGTGAGGGGCCAAATCGTGGGCGCGCCAGGCCAGCCGGTCGAACGGCGGCAGGATCCGGGCGACCTCCGGATGGGTCGCACCCGGGGTGTTCTCCCTCGGATGGGCACCGTTCTCGTGTAGGGCCCAGGCCACGACCCCGTGCAGGTCCCGCACCGGCCGGCGCGTCCGGGGGTCGAGGCGTCCCAGCGGATCACCGGGAATCCCGTTGGAGTTGATCGCCACCGCCAGCCCCGTGCGGGTCCGCACGGTGCGCAGCAGCGAGACGAGGGCGGTGGCGTTGTCGCGGCCGGGCACGACGGGATCGTCGGTGCAGCCGGAGCGCACCCCGGCGAAGTGACCGTTGAACGCCCGGCCGGTGACGTCGACCCACAGACCGGCGTACCCGGCGGCAGCGAAGCGCGCCGCGTGCGCCACCATGGCCCGCACGAACCCCCGCTCGTTGGCGTCGGCGTACCACCAGGTCCGCCCCGGGTGCTGCAGCCCGTCGCCGTCGTCGGCGTCGCCGAGCGGTCGGCCCTGCTCGTCGCACAGCCGCCAACGCATCCGCTCGTCGACCGTCATCCCCATCCAGTGCTCCAGCCCCGGCTGGTCACGCTCGGGGAACCAGGTGAACTGCGCGTACGCGAACGGGCGGGCACCCATGCGTCGGGTCCAGGCCGCCGCGTCGGGGTCGGGTTCCTGCGACGGGAACTGCGCCCAGACCACGTCGCGGGGCCGGCCGATGAGATGCAACCGGTCCCGCATCGACGCGAACGAGTGGTACACGAACGCGACGTTCTCGCGTGCGGCCGGCCCGGGCGGGTGCACCGGCCGCCACCGTTCGAACGGCGGCGACCAGCCGACCTCACAGCCGGTGACCACACCGAGGATGACGAGAACCGACCAATGCCGCAACATCGTCCACCTGCCCGTGTCCTGCCCGTGTCCTGCCCGTGTCCGCCGTCCCCGGCCGTGGTCCGTACGGTCAGGGCGCGGCGTCGCTCAGTGCCTCGACCGGCGGGGTGCCGACTTGAGCGGACACCGGGATGAGGCGCCCCGGTACCGCTCGGCGCCGTGCGCCGACGGTGATGCCGTCAACCGGTCGCAGGCCGAGTGTTGTCACGGGGTGTGACAACAACGGGGCCGCGGCCCCGGTCGATAGCGTCACGCCTCGTGGCCGACACGGGTGTCCTCGTCGCCGGTCTGGTGCTGCTGGCGGTCGGCTCGGGCCGCTTCGTGGAAGGCGCCGCGGGGCTGGCGTTGCGGCTGCGGGTGTCGATGACCCTCGTGGGCGCCGTGGTGATCGGCTTCGGCACCAGCCTGCCGGAACTGCTCGTGAGCGTCCTGGCCGCGCTCGAGGACGCCCCGGGCATCGCGGTCGGCAACGTGGTCGGGTCCAACGTCGCCAACCTCACCTTGATCCTGGGGGTGGTGGGCGTGCTCGCCGCGCCCTGGGCCCGGGCCGGCCTGCTGCGGCGGGAGGCACCGATGTGCGTCGTGGCCATGGCCGCGTTCGGTGCCGCGCTGTGGTGGGGGCAGCGCCTCGCCGGGGTGGGCCTGCTCGTGCTCTTCGTGACGCTGAACGTCGTGCTGGTGCGGGCCGGGCGGGTCGAGGACCCGCTGCTCGCGGCCGAGACCGAGGAAGCGGTGGGACGGGACGCCGGCCTCGGCTGGTGGCGTCTGGCCCTCGACCTCGCGGGCGGGATCACCGGCACGCTCGTCGGCGCCCAGCTCGTGGTCGCCGGGGCGACGGGGATCGCCGGGTCGCTCGGCCTCGACGAAGGGTTCGTCGGCTTCACGATCGTGGCCGTGGGCACCTCACTGCCCGAGCTGGTCACCGCCGTGCAGGCCGCCCTCCGGGACGAACCGGACCTCGCCGTCGGCAACGTCTTCGGTTCCAACCTGTTCAACAGCCTCGCCATCGGGGGCACGGTGACGCTCGTCGGGTCCGCCGGTGCCGGACGGTTCGTGGTGCCGGTGGTGGTGATGGTCGGCGTCGGGCTTCTCACCTGGGCGCTCCTCGCCCGCGGGATGCGTCTCAGCCGCTGGGACGGGGCCGGGCTGCTGGTGGTGTACGCCGGCACCGTGGCCGCGGCGGCGTGACCGTCGCGGGCCCGCCTGGACCCCACCGGCGGCGCCTACGATGCCCTCCGGTGGGCGAAGCCTGCCGGGGAGTGGCGCAGAGGTAGCGCACCTGCTTTGGGGGCAGGCGGTCGCGGGTTCGAATCCCGCCTCCCCGACCGGGGCCGAACCCGGCCGGCCCGCCGCGGGTGTAGCTCAATGGCAGAGCCCCAGCCTTCCAAGCTGGTGATGCGGGTTCGATTCCCGTCACCCGCTCGCAGCAGTTCGGTCCGGATGCACTGCGGCCGACGTCGGCGGGGTCACACCCCCTGGTGACTGTGCCGCATCCGGCGACGGGCACCGGCCACCATCCCGGCACCGACGCCGCAGAGCAACACCCCGAGGATCATCGACCCTCCGAGCCCGTCGGTCGGTCCGGTGCGGGCCAGCGTGCCGACGCCGGCGGTGGACACGGGCCGCACATCCCCGGCCGTGCCTTGCTCGGCCGGCCCGGGGTCCCCGGCCGGCGGATCCCCGGCGGAGGTACACCCCGGGGCGTCATCGGTCCCGGGGATCCGCACCGAGGCCTCTGCGCTCTCCCAGAGCCGGATGTCGGGCAGCAGCGGGACCCTGAGCTCGGGGAAGCCGTAGAGGTCGCCGGTGGCCGCAAAGGCCCGGTTCGTGGCCGTCGCATCGGGCAGGCAGTCCCCCGTTCGGGTCACGACCCGGGCCCGGTAGCGGAACTCCACCACCGAGCCGGTGTCCAAGAAGAACTCCACCCCCATGTCCGCACCGCACTGGACGGCCAGACCGGGCGGCAGCACGTCGAACGGTGGCCGGCCCCCACCCTCGTACGGCTCACCTTCCGGCGAGCACGTCCAGTCCGGGGCTGCCGCTTCCAGCTCCACCCGGTCGAAGGTCTCGGCGTCGAAGGAGTCGAGCACCGCGACCATCGTCCGTCCATCGTTGCGCAACCAGTACGGGTCACCTTCGTTGACCAGGCCGATCACCCAGGTGACCCGGCCGTCGGCACCCACCGTCGGTTCCGCCGGTGCCTTGTCGACCCGGAACGCACACCGCTCGGTGGGTCGCAGCGGAACCACCGGCACATACCTCACAGGTTCGCTGAGCACGTCGGGCGTGGCCGGGTCACCCCACTGCCAGATGAGTTGGGCCGTGAACGCCTCGGGGGCACACGACGACAGCCGGGCCCGGGCGGTGATCGTCACCGTCCCTATGGCACCGGCCCCCACCCCGATGCCGGCCACCACCCCATCGCAGGTGATCTCCTGGTCGAAGGTCACATCGGGGCGGGCCGCGGGGTCACACGTCCCGGCGAAACCCGGATCGGGCGTCGCCGTGGCCCAGCTCCCCACCGGAGGAGCGGGGGCGTACGCCCCGTCGAGACGCACCCGGAACCGCACCCGGACGGCATCCGCATCGCCGCCCTGCAACGAAACCGTCAGCGTCACCAGGTCGCCGGTGGCGAACGGACCGCCGACCACACCGACGTTGACGATCGGCGCTCCCAGCGCGCCACCCGGAGGTGCCCCGACCACGGGCGCGACCGCCAGGCCCATCCCCACCAGCCACGCGACCGATCGCCACCGCCGACCCATTCCGCTCACCTCCCGTCGCACGCGCCACGGCACGACCGCACCGCAGTCGTCTCCTGCCCCGTTATCGGCGCCGGTCGGGCGACCTTGAGGACCAGCGTCAATCCGAAGGACGCCCGGCGCCGGCCGACTCCCGGGCCTCGAGCCGGGCCCGGACTTCCCGCAGGACCTCGACCGCGACCCGAACCCGGGTGTCGTCCACCCCGGCCAGCAGCTCGTCGGCGAGGCGGCGGGCTGCGGCCCGCATCGACCGGGCCCGGCTCCGTCCGGCCGGGGTGAGCGCCACGACCGTGGCCCTGCGGTCCTTCGGGTGGGCGCGGCGTCGGGCCAGCCCGTCCGCCTCCAGCCGATCGACCAGCCCGGTGATGGCCCGGGGGGTGACCCCGTGGGTGGCGGCCAGGTCGCGCATCACCGCCGGGCCGCCGTCGTGGAGGGCGAGCAACAGGCGAGCGCAGGGGTGGGAGAGCCGACGTCGGGCCAGGCCCCGGGCGGCCAGGCGGTCGACGAGCGGGGCGAGGGCCAGGAGCTCACGCAGCATCTCGGTGCGGCCGCCGCCGTCGGCGGCGGTACCGGACCCGCGCCGTGCCTCCATCACTGAAGAGCCTACACGATGTGTTACATTCAGCACCTCATGTTCGACGAGAGCGGCATGGTCGCGACGGACGGTGGGGTGATCGCCGAGGGGCTGGTGAAGCGCTTCGGGACCTTCACGGCCCTCGACGGGGTGGACTTCCGGGTCGCAGAGGGCACGGTGGTCGGGCTCCTCGGCCCCAACGGCGCCGGCAAGACCACCACCATCCGCATCCTCACCACCCTGCTGCGTCCCGACGGGGGCCGGGCGACGGTGGCCGGGTTCGACGTGGTGCGCGAGGCCCGGGTGGTGCGGGCCTGCATCGGGCTCACCGGCCAGTTCGCCGCCGTCGACGACGACCTCACCGGGCGGGAGAACCTCGTGCTCGTCGGTCGTCTCGGCCGCCTCCCCAAGACGGCGGCGATCGACCGGGCGGATCGGCTGCTCGAGGTGTTCCAGCTGACCGACGCCGCCGACCGGGCGTTGCGCACCTACTCGGGGGGGATGCGCCGCCGCCTCGACCTCGCCGCCAGCCTCATGGTCGCCCCGGCGGTGCTGTTCCTCGACGAGCCGACCACCGGCCTCGACCCCCGCAGCCGCCTCGACCTGTGGGACGTGATCGGCGAGCTGCGAGGGGCGGGCACCACGATCGTGCTCACCACCCAGTACCTCGAGGAGGCTGACCGGCTCGCCGACCGCATCAGCGTGATCGACGGCGGACGCATCATCGCCGAGGGCACCGCCGACGACCTGAAGGCCCGGGTCGGCGGAAGTGTCGTGGCGGTCACCCTCGCCGAGCGCCACGACGCCGCCCGGGCGGCCGGCGCCCTCGCCGAGGCGTTCGCGCTGCCGCCGGGCGAGGTGAGCACCGACTCCGAGGTGGGCACGGTCACCGTGCCCGTGACCGCCGGCGGCGACGCGCTCGTCGCGGCGGTGCGAGCCCTCGACGCGGCGGGGGTGCGCGTCGCCGACCTCGTGCTGCGGCGCCCGTCGCTCGACGACGTGTTCCTCGCCCTCACCGGCCACCACGCCACCGATCGCCGCCCGGAACAGCCGGCCCGGGTGACCGGACGGGCCATGGGCTGAGCGCCAGAAGGGAGCCGACCGATCGACACCCCGGCCACGACCACCGCCGAGACCTCCCCCACCCCGCCGGCCGCCCCGGCCCCGGTCGGCCTCCCCGCACCGTTGCGCGACCCGCGCCGGCGGGCCGCGCTCCCCCCCGGCCGGGTCCTCGCCGACATCGGCCTCGTCGCGCAGCGCAACCTCCGGAAAGTGCTGCGCAACCCGCGCCTCATCGTGTTCTCCACCATCCAGCCGTTCATGCAGCTGCTGCTGTTCGCGTTCGTGTTCTCCGCCGTGGCCACCGTCGGCGGCGGCCTCGGCTACAAGCAGTTCGTGGTCCCGGCCGTGCTGGTGCAGACGATGACGTTCGCGGCGATGGGCGCAGGGATCGGGATCGCCAACGACCTGCACACGGGCATGATCGACCGGTTCCGGTCGCTGCCGATCGCCCGCTCGGCGTTCCTCGTGGGCCGCACCGCAAGCGACAGCCTCCGCCTGGGGATCCAGGCCTGCCTGCTCGTGCTCGCCGCGCTCGCCATCGGGTTCCGGTTCCAGGCCGGGCTCCACGGCGCGGTGGGGATGATCGTCGTGGTGGTGCTGTTCGGGATCGCGCTCTCGAGCTTCTCGGCCTGGATCGGCCTGGCGGTGCGCGATCCCGAGACCGTGCAGGCCGCGGTGTTCATCCCGATCCTGCCGCTGGTGTTCACCTCCTCGGCGTTCGCTCCGATCAGCCGCCTCCCGGGGTGGATGCAACCCGTGGCCGAGGCCAGCCCGGTGACCGCCGCGATCGACACCGCCCGGGGCCTCGCCCTCGGCGACGACGTGCTCGTGCAGATCAGCGGCGTCCACCTGCACACCGCGGCCTGGCACTTCGCCCTCTGGTGGGTGGCGATCGTGGGGATCTCGACCGCGCTGGCCGTGCGTCGCTACCGGCTCGGCTGAGCGTCCGGCGGCCCGGTACACTCATCGGGCCCGGAGGGCGAGCGCCCGTAGCTCAGGTGGACAGAGCGGCGGACTTCTAATCCGCGGGTCGGGGGTTCGAATCCTCCCGGGCGCGCCGCACCGGCGGGCACCGGCGGTGCGAGCGGCATGGTGGCCGTAGCTCAGCTGGCGAGAGCGCCGGGTTGTGGTCCCGGAGGTCGGGGGTTCGAAGCCCCTCGGTCACCCCAGGCCCGCAGGTGCCGTCCTGGGGCGACGCCGTCGATCCGGCCGACCCGCCCGGCGGGTCGGCCCCCTCAGACCGCGCCGGCCGTCGGACGGTCCAGGAGCGCCCGCAGCGCGCCCTCGAGCTCGGGGTGGGCGAACTCGTACCCGGTGGCGAGCAACCGGGCCGGCAGCACCCGCTGTCCCTCCAGGAGCAGGTGTTGCACCAGCTCGGGGCCGTAGCGGAGGCGCAGCGGCAGCAGCGGGGTGGGCAGCACCGCCGGCCGGCCGAGCACCCGGGCCAGGGTGCGGGCGAAGGTGAGGTTCGTCACCGGGTTCGGCGCCGTGGCGTTCACCGGGCCCCGCAGTTCCTCGGTGGCGATCACGTGGCGGATTGCGCCGACTTCGTCGTCCAGGGCGATCCACGACATCCACTGCGACCCGCTGCCGGTGCGCCCACCGAGGCCGAGGCGGAACGGCAGGAGCAGGCGGGCCAGCGCCCCGCCCTGGCGGGCGAGCACGATCCCGGTGCGCAGGTGCACCACCCGGATCCCGGCTGCTTCGGCCGGGCCGGTCGCCGCTTCCCAGTCCCGGCACACCTCGGCGAGGAAGTCGGGCTCGGCCGGCGGCGGACTGTCCTCGTCGAGCTCCTCGTCGCCGCGCCGTCCCCCGTACCAGCCGACGGCGGAGGCCGAGACGAGCACGGCCGGGGGGCGT
>CALEDW010000089.1 GCA_937949585.1 uncultured Acidimicrobiia bacterium | reverse complement strand
CGGCCTCGCCGCCGCCGGGACCTTCGCGGTGCTGTGGTGGCGGGTCGAGGCGGTGCGGACCGGCCTCCGGTACGCGGCGCTCGCCGGTCCGGTGTTCGCGGCGCTGTTCGTGTTCTCGGCACCGGTGCAGCAGGCCGTGATGCCGGGGGCCGGAGGAGGTGGCGATGACGAGGCGGTGCGGGTGCGGACCCCCGCACCGGTGGTGGTGGTCGTGCTGGACGAGTTCCCCTTGACGTCCCTGCTCGACGGTCGGGGCGGGATCGACCGGTCGCTGTTCCCGAACTTCGCCCGGCTCGCCGACGCCTCGACGTGGTACCGGAACGCGACGACGGTGAGCGGTTCCACCGAGATCTCGGTGCCGGCGATGCTCACCGGCCGCCTGCCCCGCCACGACGGCGTGGCCACGGCGGTGAACCACCCGGACACGCTCTTCGAGGTGCTGGGAGCGCCACGAGGACCGTACCGGCTCAACGTGCACGAGACCATCACCCGCCTGTGCACCGGACGGGGCTGCACGGCGGCGTCCGGGCCGGTGGGTCACCCCGTGGCGCTGTGGCGGACGTCGCTGCGGACCTGGCTCGAGTTCGCCTGGCCGTACCGGATGTCGGGGCCGAGGCTCTACGCCACCGACCTCGCGGCCGGCGACGACCAGACCGCGGTCCTCGAGCGCTTCATCGCCTCGCTCGACGCGCGGCCGCGGACGCTCCACTTCACCCACGTCATGCTGCCCCACTCGCCGTGGCGGCACCTACCCGACGGACGTACCTACGACCCGGGCGGCGGCTACTGGGGCGCGTTCGCGTTCTGGTGGGTCACCCAACCCGCAGCCGACACGGCGCGCCTGCGCCACCTGCTGCAGGTCCGACACACCGATCGGCTCCTCGGGCGGCTGATCGACCGGTTGCAACACCTCGGGATCTGGGACGATGCGCTCGTCGCGGTCACCGCCGACCACGGGGTGGTGTTCCGGGAGGATGCCCCGATGCGCGGCGTCACCCAGCGGACCTACCCGGAGCTGCTGTGGGTCCCGATGTTCGTGAAGCTGCCCGGCGGGCGGGGCGGGCGGGTGGACGACCGGCCGGCCCGCACCATCGATCTCGCCCCCACGATCATGGACGCGCTGGGCGGGCGGCTCCCAGGCCGGGTGGAGGGCCGGTCCTTACTACGCCCCGTTCGGCCGGGCGCGCCGGGGCCGGATGCGGCCGAGTACCGGCTCTGGCGCTTCGACGCGCTCCCCGGCGGTGCGCCGGGCGAGGTGGTGACCTTCGACCGCACCGACGGGTTCCGGCGGGTCCTGGCCTCCTCGGCGGCGCCACCGGGCACCGCACCCGATGACCCGTTCCGCCTGTACCGCCTGGGGCCGGCACCCGAACTGGTGGCCGAACCGGTCGCCGGACGGATCGCCGGTCGGGACCGGTCCCGGAGGGCGTGGATCGACCGCCCGCCGTCGACGCAGCTCGCCGAGGTCGATCCGCGGGCCCGGGTCGTCCCGGTGTTCGTCCAGGGCCGGGTGGCGCCGATGGGCGGGGGCGAGGACCTCGTGGTCGCGCTGAACGGGCGGGTGGCGGGGTGGGCGTCGTCGTACGCTCCCGGCGGCGGCGACGAAGCGGAGTTCTGGGTGAACGTCCCGCCGGAGCTGCTCCGGCCGGGGCGCAACGAGGTCGGCGTCCACCGTCTGCTCCGCCGCGACGACGCCTGGGAGCTGCAGGAGATCCCCACCCGCCGCCGAGCGCTTCGTCGGTGACCGACGGGGCGTTCCGGTGGGATGATCGGACGGTGGACGCCCGCCGGGCCCGCCGCCTCCTGGGGGTGTCGGAGGACGCCGACCCCGACGAGATCCGTGCCGCCTACCGGCGCCTGATCCGGGCCCATCACCCCGACGGGGGCCGGGGCCCGGCCGACGTGGCCCGACGAACCCGGAGGACCGCCGAGCTCACCGAGGCCTATGCCACCCTGCGCGACGACCCCCGTGACGCCGTGGTCGTCGCCTCCGCTGCCGGCGGTGTCCTGTACGCCCCGACGGTTCGCCGGGACGCCGCCGTCCTGCAGGTCGCGCTGCCGCCGCCGGAGGCGCTCGGCGTCCTGTTCGAGGTCGCGCACGAGCTCGGCGAGGTGTCCTACCTCGACCGGACCGACGGCGTCCTCGAGGTGATCGTCACGCACGGGCCCGGGCTCGTCAGTTCCCTGCTCATCCTCACCGAGCCCGACGGAACCGGTACCCGCGCCGAGTTCGGCACCGAGCCCCTGGGGGTCCATCCCCCCGCGCCCCCGGGGCCGCTGGCCGAGCGGGCGCTGCTGCTCCTCACCCGACGCGGCCCGGGCCCGAGGGAGGTTCGCTGAGTCCCGGCCGTCGCTCGGGGACGGCAGGATGGCGGGCGATGTGGACGGCCGTTCGTCACGGGCTGTGGGCGCGCAAGGTCCGCCTCGCCCTCACGGCGTTCGCGATCACCCTCGGGGTGGCGTTCACCACCGCCACCCTGGTGCTCACCGACACGCTCGGCGCGGCGCTCGACCGGGTGTTCGCCCAGACCGGCGCCCAGGTCGACCTCGTCGTGCAGGCCCGCTCCCCGTTCGCCGAGGGGACGGCGTCGGAGCGCGTGCCCGACAGCCTGGTGAGCACCGTCCGGGCGGTCGCCGGTGTGGCGGCCGCAGAGGGGACCGTGTTCGGCCCGGCCACGCTGGTGGTGCGGGGACGGGCCGTCCAGCGACGGGGGGCACCCACCGTGGGGATGTCGTGGGGCGCCGACGGGACGGTCGGCCCTCTGCAGCTCGTCGCCGGTCGCCGACCGGCCGGCGCGGGGGAGGTGGCGGTCGACGTCGCCACCGCACGCCGCGAGGGGATCAAGGTGGGCGACCGGGTGGGGGTCGTGGCCACCGGCGAGCAAGAGCGGTTCCGGGTGGTGGGGGTGCTGCGCGTCGGCGACACCGACGACCTCGGGTCGGTGACGGTGAGCGCGTTCGACCTGCGGACCGCGCAACGACTGTTCGACGCCAGCGGGCTCGTCGACGCGCTGAACGTGCGGGTCGCCGACGGTGCCCGCCGGGCCGAGGTCGCCGACGCCCTCCGGGCCGCGCTCGGTCCGGCCTACCGCGTGCGGGGTTCGGTGGCGGTGGCCCGCGAACAGCAGCAGCCGCTGCGGGAGGCGCTCGGGGTGCTCTCGGACGTGCTGCTCGGCTTCGGGGCGATCGGTCTGCTCGTCGGCGGGTTCATCATCGTCAACACCTTCACGATCCTCGTGGCGCAGCGCACGCGGGAGCTCGGGCTGCTGCGGGCGCTCGGCGCCGGGCGGGGTCAGGTGATCGGCGCGGTGCTCGCGGAGGCCGGGGCGGTGGGCATCCTCGCCGGTACGTCCGGGCTCGGCGCTGGGGTCCTGGCCGGCCGGTTCCTGCTCTGGCTGCTGCCCCGCCTGGACCTGCCGGTCCCGGTGGGCGCCGCGGTGGTGGCGCCCCGCACCGTGGTGGCGGCCCTGGTCGTCGGGGTCGGGGTCACGGTCGCCGCCGCGGCCGGTCCCGCCGTGCGAGCGGCGCGGGTCGCGCCGCTCGC
>CALEDW010000088.1 GCA_937949585.1 uncultured Acidimicrobiia bacterium | reverse complement strand
CCGAGCGCGCCCCCAAGCTCCTGCGCCGGCGGCCGGTCGAGGCGTTCACGACCATCGACCGTTTCGACGGGCCGGCGTTCCCGGGTCCGTCGGCGCCGGTGTGAGCCGGCCTCAGCGCAGCCGAGCCGCCTGCTCCCGCAGCTCGTCCCGGAGGTCGGGGTGGGCGATCTCGGCCAGCGCCGCCGCTCGTTCGCGCACCGTACGGCCGCGCAGGTGCGCAACCCCCTGCTCGGTGATCACCAGGTCGACTTGGTGGCGGGGGGTGGTGACGATCCACCCTTCCGGGAGGCGCGGGACGATCCGCCCGACCCGGCCGCCGTCGACGACGCTGCTGGAGGGCAGGCACACGATGGAGCGGTCGTCGAGACCGAGCCCGGAGACCGACACGAAGTCCTCGTGGCCGCCGATCCCCGAGAACTGCCGCTCGCCGATGGTGTCGGCCACCACCTGGCCCCACAGGTCGACCGCCAACGCCCCGTTGAGCGTCACCATGTTCCGGTTGCGGGCGATCACCTCCGGCGAGTTCACCACGTCGACGGGCAGGAACCGGACGTCGTCGTTGCCGTCGAGCCAGCGGTACAGCTCCTCGGTGCCCGCCGCGAACGTGGTGACCGAGAACCCCTCGAAGATGCCCTTGTGCCGGTTCGTCACCTTGCCGGCGCGGTGCAGCTCCATGAGGCCGGTGGTGAACATCTCGGAGTGCACGCCGTAGTCGCCGCCGTCCCCGGCGGCGAGCAGCCGCATGACCGTCGAGGGAATCCCCCCGATCCCGGTCTGCAGGGTCGCGCCGTCCCGCACGAACGGCCGCACGTGCCCGGCGATCGCCCGCTCGACCTCCGTCGGGTCCGGGTCGGCGAGCACGAACGGCGGCCGGTCGCCCTCCACGAGCAGGTCGACGTCGTCCACGTGCACCCGGTGCGGGTGGTCCGGGAACAGACCGGCGGTGCGCGGGAACCCCGGGTGGGTCTCCACGATCAGTACCCGCTCCGGGTCGGTCCCGGCGGCGTGGATCGCGTCCACGGTGGCGCCGGCGTGCAGGGAGAGGCTGCACCAGCCCTGGGGGTCCGGGGGGGCGGCGGCGGTGGCGACGACCCGGGGGCGTAGCTGCTCGGCGATGCGGGTGAAGCGCCGGAAGTCCGAGGGGATGAACTCCACCCGGGCCCCCGCGTCGACGAGGAACCGCTCGGCCGGCCCGTAGAACCCGGACAGGTAGCGGACGCCGCGGTGGAGGAACACCTGGTACAGGTCGACGAGCAGCGCACCGAAGACGGTGAGCGACACCCAGTCGTCCCGGTCGCCGAGGGCGTGCAGGAGCGCCGAGGGTTGACCGGGCCCGAGCGGGATGCCCAGCGTGTCGGTGGGACGCAGGATCGCGCCGGCCTCCGCCGCGGTGGCGTGTCGGGTCACCGCATCACGCTACGGCGGCGGTTCCGGCTCCGGCCGTTGCCTCAGCGCAGCTTCTGCAGGTAGACGACCGGCACCTCACCGAAGCGGCGTTCCACCCCGGCCTTCAGCCCGACCGGCGCCCGGTCGGTGCCGAACACCTGGCGCAGCTGCGCGGTCGTGAAGTGGCGGGTCACCGGCCACACCTGCTGCGAGGCGAGCGCCGGCGGGAAGCACCCGTCGGTGCCGAGCCGCTCGAGTTCGGGCGGTACCGGCAACCCCGCCTGCTTCGCCAGGGCGATGAGCCCCCCGCCGCCCTCGCCGATGAGGCAGAGATCGCTGAAGGCGTTGAGGTGCCCGGCGCCGCCGATCTCCACGTAGCGGGACGGGGGCGCCGCGGCGTCGTAGGCGTTGCGGGATGCGGCCTTCGGGACGATCGTGTCGTCGGCCCCGGCGATCCACATCGACGGTTTCGCCGGCAGGGTGGCGCCGGCCCCGGTGCCGGCGGCCAGGGCGACCCACCCGAGCACGCCGTCGGTGGCGGCGAACTGCGTCGACGCCCCGCCCCCGGCCGAGTGGCCGACCGCCGCCACGCCTCCCGGGCGGACCACGCCGTGGAGCAGGCCGGGCCCGTCGCTCGCCTGCCGGAGGCGGGCCACGGTCTCGGTGAGGATGTCGACGTTGGTGCGCGGGTTGGGCAGCGGCGGCTGGAACAGGTTCTGCAGGCCGCGCTCGAGGAAGTCCGGGGAGGCGACCACGAAGCCCCAGGACGCGAGGTGGGTGGTGAGGAAGGTCGACTGCAGCCGGAACGAGACGGCCCCGTGGGAGAACACCACCAGTGGGAACCGGCCCCAGGCGGGACGCAGGTCCCGGTAGGCGTCGGTCTCGAACGGCGGGTCGATGTCCGGCGGGATGATCTGCTGGAGCACGGCGGGCAGGAACTCGCGGATCCGGTACACGTCCCTCGGCTTCCCGACCGTGCGCCAGCGCGGCACCGGGTACCACACCTCGACCTTGCGGTCGGAGAGCTCGAGGGTGGTCACGCCGGCGGCGAACGGGCCGGCCTGGGCGAAGACCGGACGGTCGAGCGGCCCGGGGCGGGGGAGCGGCCGGTGGGGAAGGCACCCGGCGGCGATGAGCGCCACCACGGCCACGACCGCTGCGACCGTCCCGCTGCGCCACCCCCCGTGCCGCGTCGTGCCCCCGGCCCCTGCTCGCACCCGTGTCACCGTGCCCGCCTCCCCTTGCGTTCCCCGCTGCGTGAACTCCCGCGGTCTGCTCGGCCACGCTAGGTGGTGCAGAACGGTGGCGACAACCCTCGCCGCCCGTGCCGTGGCCATCTACGGTCCCGGGCCGCCCGACGGACGACGGGACACCGAACCGGCGCCGAGGCGGATTGCGGGTGTCCGGCGCCGTGCGCTACGGATGGCGTCCGTGCCGCGCAAGGAAGGGCCGGTTCCTCCGTTCCCGCCCGGTGCCGATCCGGACACCTACGACCGCCTCCGGCGTCGGGTGCTGTGGACGATGCCGTCGGGGCTGTACGTGCTCGGCTCGACCGACGGCGGCGGGCGCCGCAACGGGATGACGATCAACTGGGCCACCCAGGTGTCCTTCGAGCCGAAGCTGCTGGGCGTGTCCGTGGAGCGCGAGGCCTACACCCATGAGCTCGTCGAAGCCGGCGGCTGCTTCGCCCTGAGCATCCTGGGGCGCGAGGACCGGGCCGTGGTGCGCCGGTTCACCAAGCCGGTCGAGGTCGACCTGACGGCGCGGACCCTGAACGGGTTCCCGTACCTGGAGCGGGTGACCGGCGCCCCCGTCCTGACCCGGGCGGTGGCGTTCCTCGACTGCCGGGTCACCGGACGCCTGGAGTGCGGGAGCCACACCCTGTTCCTCGGGGAGATCGTCGACGCCGGGTTCCTCACCGACGAGACCACACCCGTGCTGCGCATGGAGGACACCCGCATGAACTACGGCGGCTGACCGCCCGGCCCGCCGGCGAGGTAGCGGCGCCGGTACGCTCCGCAGCGTGACCGGCACCCGCGACACGACCCGCACCGCCCCCCGAGACACCGAGCAACGCCCCGGCCGGGCCGTCGTCGCCGGGCCGCCCGGCGACGATGCCCCGCGCCGGCGGCGCTGGCTGTGGGTCCTGGCCACCACCAACCCGCCCGCCGGCCGGCTCGACCCGGTCTCGAAGTGGTTGTGGCTCACCCGGGCCGGGGTGTTGCCGATGACGCTGGTGGCCGCCGCCAGCGCAGGCCTGCTCGCCCTGTACCGGGACGCGGAGGTGGCCTGGGGGTGGTGGGCACTGGCGTCGGCGGGCATCGTGCTGGCCCACATGGCCAACAACCTCATGAACGACCTGTTCGACCTCGAGGTCGGCACCGACACCGAGGACTACCCCCGCAACCTCTACTCGCCGCACCCGGTGCTCTCGGGGGTGCTGTCCCGCCGCCGCCTGGGCGCCTACGCCCTGGCCGTGAACGCAGCGTGCCTGGCGATCATGATCGTGCTCACCGCGGCGCGGGGCTGGCCGATCGTGGCCTTCGCGCTCGGGGGGTTCGTGCTGTCGGCCGCGTACACCGCCCCGCCGCTCCGGCTGAAGAAACACGGGCTCGGGGAGCCGACGGTGCTGGTGGTGTGGGGACCGCTCATGGTGGGCGGCGTCTACTACGCGGCCACCGGAACCGCGCCCGCCGCGGTGCTGGTGGCGTCGCTGCCGTACGCGCTGCTGTGCACCACGGTGCTCATGGGCAAGCACATCGACAAGGCTCCGTGGGACGCGGCCTCCGGGACCCGGACCCTGCCGGTCATCCTCGGCGAGTCCCGGGCCCGCCGCCTCACCCAGGGCATGTTCGCCGCCTTCTTCGTGCTCGTCGCCGCGCTCGTCGCCGCACGCCTGCTCCCGGTGGCGACGCTGGCGGTCGCCGGTGCCGCCCCGGTGCTGCGACGGGTGTGGGCCGCCTTCGGTCGGCCGAAGCCGGAGGCGAGCCCGGTCCCGAACCCGGTGTGGCCGCTGTGGTTCGCGCCGCTGGCGTTCGTGTTCACCCGCCGGGCCGGCAGCCTGTTCGTCGCCGGGTTGGTCGTCGGGGCGATCGTCGGCTGGTGAGCGCGCCGAGCCCGCCCGCCCGGCGGTCGGGCCCCCGGTGGTCCTCGGCGGCGGCGCGGTGGGTGGCGAGCGCGGTGATCGCGGCGCCGGCCACCCCGGTGCCCGAGCAGGAGCGGGAGCTCAGCGGGCCCTGACCGGCGCTCACCCGGTCGACGCGACCTCCCGCACCCAGGCGTGCCGGCGCAGCTCGCGCCGGGCGATCTGCATCTTGTGCACCTCGTCGGGTCCGTCGACGAGGTGCAGCGTACGGGCGTGCGCGTACATGTCGGCCAGCGGCCAGTCGTCCGACACGCCCGCCCCGCCGAAGAGCTGGATGGCCCAGTCGATCACGGTGGTGGCCGTGCGGGCGGCGGCGACCTTGATCGCCGAGATCTCGAACCGGGCACCCTTGTTGCCGACGCTGTCCATCAGCCAGGCCGCCTTCAGCACCAGGAGGCGGGCCTGCTCGATCATGATGCGGGCCTCGGCCACCCGGTCCTGCACGACTCCCTGCTCGGCGAGGGGCTTGCCGAAGGGGCTGCGCAGCCACGCCCGCCGGCACATCAACTCCAGGGCCCGTTCGGCCAGACCGATGGCACGCATGCAGTGGTGGATCCGTCCCGGACCCAGGCGGGCCTGGGCGATGGCGAAGCCCGAGCCCTCCTCGCCCAGGAGGTGGTCGGCGGGGACCCGCACGTCCTCGAAGAGCGTCTCGCAGTGCCCGCCGCCGGCGTCGTGGCCGAACACCGGCAGCGTCCGCACGACCCGCACCCCCGGCGCGTCCATCGGGACCAGGATCATCGAGTGTCGGTGGTACGGGTCGGCGTCGGGATCCGAGACGCCGAGCAGGATCGCCACCCGGCACCGAGGCGAGGCCGCCCCGCTCGTCCACCACTTGTGCGCGTTCACCACGTAGTGGTCGCCGTCGCGGGTGATGCGGCTCTCGATGTTGGTGGCGTCCGAGGACGCGACCCACGGTTCGGTCATCGCGAAGCACGAGCGGATCTCCCCGTCCAGCAAGGGCCGCAGCCACCGTTCCTGCTGGGCCGGCGTGCCGAAGGCGGCGAGGATCTCCATGTTTCCGGTGTCCGGTGCGGCGCAGTTCGTCGCCTCGGCGGCCAGCAGGTTGCGGCCCATGAGCTCGGCCAGCGGCGCGTAGTCGACGTTGGAGAGCCCCGGTCCGAAACGGGGATCGGGGAGGAAGAGGTTCCACAGCCCCCGGGCCCGGGCCTCGGCCTTGAGCTCCTCCATCACCGGGGGGTGGGCGTGGGGGTCACCGGCCTGCCGGACCTGCTCGTGGTAGACGGGTGTCGCCGGCTCCACCCGTTCGGTGATGAACGCGGCCAGGCGCTCGCACAGCTCACGCGACCGGGTGCTCTGCTCGAAGTCCATCGGGCCACCTCCACCATCGCCGCGCCCGGACCCTACCCGCAGGCGACGCTTCGCCCCTGCGGCGGCGGGTGCGCATCCGCGCCGGCCTCGGCTCCGTACCATCGGAGGAACGGGAAGGAGCCGGTCGTCGTGCACTGGTACCTCATCGGGGTCGTGGCGGGGTGGGTGGTCGGGTGGTGGCTCGGCTGGCGGGCCCCCGGGCTCCCGGCGGCGGGTCGAGCCGGGTCGGCGGCCGAGGGGCTCCGGGTCTCGGTGATCGTCCCCGCCCGCGACGAGGCCCACCGCCTCCCCACGTTGCTCACCGGGCTCTCCGCCCAGACCCGCGCCCCCGACGAGGTGATCGTGGTCGACGACAACTCGGCCGACGGGACCGGCCCGCTGGCGGCGGCGTCCGGCGCCCGGGTCGTGACCGCCCCGGCGCCCCCGGACGGTTGGGCCGGCAAGCCGTGGGCGTGCCGGCTCGGTGCCGAGACGGCGACCGGCGATCTCCTGGTGTTCCTCGACGCCGACACCGAGCCGGCCCCCACCTTCCTCGAGCGGCTCGTCGAGCAGCAACGGCGCCGGGGTGGCCTGGTGTCGGTCCAGCCCTACCACCGGATGGAACGGCGCCGGGAGCGCCTCTCGGCGCTCTTCAACGTCGTGTCGTTCGTCGGGGTCGGGGCCGGCGT
>CALEDW010000087.1 GCA_937949585.1 uncultured Acidimicrobiia bacterium | reverse complement strand
GCATCCGACAGCAGGTCGAGCGACCGGCCCCGGCACCGTTCGCACGCGGCGACGACGATCGCCGAGGCCCCGGCGAGCAACCCGGTCACCAGTGCGGTGACGTCGAGGATGAGCACCGACGGGATGAGCAGCACGCCGGCGCCACGACGGGCGGCGACGGCCGCCGCCTCGTCGTGGTGCCCTGAGGAGATGACGAGCGGTCGGGTGGGCACCACCGCCGCGGCGATCCGGTCCCGCAGCTCGTGGTCGGGCAGGAACGCCCGCTGCAGCGACGAGGTGGGGCAGAGGGCGGTGCACGCACCGCAGCGGACGCAGGCCGCGTCGTCGACCGAGATCTCCACGCCCGACGGTCCCGGCCGGGCCGTGAGCGCGTCATGGGGGCAGGCGGCGATGCAGATCCGACATCCGTCGAGCCCGCCGCGCCCGGCGGCGCACGTCTCGCGCCGGAACGTCGGGGCGGGCACGGTCACCGTGGTCGTCGCGACCGATCGTTCCTCGAGACCCTGCACCGGCCCATGATCCCGCAACGGCCGGCCGCGGCGAAGGTACCTACGGCGAGGCTCGATGGGACCTTCGGCTCAACCGGTCGTGGCGTGGGCCGCCTCGACGTCGGTCGGGGTCGACGGCGACCTCAGCGGGCCGGGTCCCAGACCAGCGGCAGCGACTCGGCTTGACGGATCCCGGGGGAGTAGCGGAGCTCGGTCCCGGGGGGGATCTCGTAGGCGGGGATGCGCCGGTGGAACTCCTCCAACCCGATGCGCAGCTCGAAGCGGGCCAGGTGGGAGCCGAGGCAGCGGTGCGGGCCGCCCCCGAACGCCAGGTGACGGTTGCGGTCCCGGGTGAAGCTCACCGTCTCGGCGTCGGGGAACTCGGCCGGGTCGGTGTTCGCGGCCCCGAGCACCAGCACCACATGGGTTCCGGCCGGGATCGTCGTGTCGTGCAGGGTCACGTCGGTGCGGACGAGCCGGGGAACGACCTGCACCGGGGTCTCCCAGCGAAGGAGCTCTTCCACCGCGGCGTCGAGGTGCGTCGGGTCCTCGACGATCGCCCGCCGTCGGTCGGGGTGTCGGGCGAGGTGGGCCACCATGCAGTCGAGGGTGGCGGTGACGGTGTCGAGCCCGCCGAGCAGCAGCAGATGACAGATCCCCAGCAGCTCGGTCTGGCTCAGACGCTGCCCGTCGACCTCGGCGTGCACGATGCGGCTGAGGAGCCGGTCGTCGGGCCGGGCCCGGCGCTCGGCGATGGCGGCCGTGAAGTACTCGGTGATCTCCCGTCCGGTCTGCGCCCTGATGCGGGCGGCGGCCTCCACGTCACCGGGGGCGACGTCGGGCCGGATGGTGTTGTCGCGCCACCGAAGGAACGTCTCGAGGTCCTCGTGCGGCAGGCCGCTGATGGCCAGGAACAGCGTCGAGGGCAGGGGGGTGGCGAACTCCTCGTGGAAGTCGCAGGCCCCCCGGTCGGCGAACCGGTCGATGAGCCGGTTCACCAGCGCCCGGGCCTCGCCCTCGAGTCCCGCGACCTTCTTGGGGGAGAACTCGGGATCGAGCAACCGCCGGTACTTGGCGTGGGCGGGTGGATCGACCTGCAGGGGGATGAGCGGTTGCTCCTGGCCGATGTCGATCGCGTCCGCCGCCGAGGAGAACACCTCGGGGTGGCGCAGGGCCCAGCTGACGTCCTCGTGGCGGGAGAGGAACACCGCCTCGCCGTTGATCCCCGACGAGTGCGCCACCGGGCAGCGGTCCCGCAGCAGCGCGTAGAACCCGTGTGGGTCGCGGGCGACGTCGGGATCGACCATGAGGCGGAGGGGGTCGGTGTCGGGATCGAGCTGCCGCTGCACGCTGAGCGCTCCTTGCTCGAGACGACCTCCCGTCGCCGTGGAGAACGGGATTCTCCACATGTTAGCCGCTCGGTGCGCTCCCGCGGCCTCCCGCCCCCGAGGTCACGCCGGGCCCCGGCGGAGAGGTCACGGCGGGCCCCGGCGCACGGCCTCGCGCACGGTGCACTACCGTGAGGCTCCCGTCGGTCAGCGGGGGTGTCGATGAGGACGCACTGCGACCCGGGTCCCCCGGGTGGCGCACCGGCCGTCGAGGTCTCGTGAACTTCGGCGTCGCCCTGGGGAGGCTGCACCCCGGGTTCTTCGTCGAGGTGACCCTGGAGGCGGAGCGTCTCGGTTACGAGTCGGTGTGGCTGCCCGAGCACCTGGTGCTCACGACGCAGATGACCCGCTCACCCCATCCGGGTGAGGAGCACCCGCCGGTCCCGCCGGAGACCCCGGTCTTCGACGCCTTCACCTACCTCGGCTACCTGGCCGGACGTACGGAGCGGATCCGTCTGGGCACCCACGTCTACAACATCGGACTCCGGCACCCGTTCACGACCGCCAGAGGGGTGCAAACGCTCGACGTCGTGTCCGGTGGGCGGTTCGAGTTCGGGATCGGGGCATCGTGGCTGGAAGAGGAGTGGGTGGCGGCCCAGCTCGACTTTCACAGCCGTGGTCGGCGGGTCGACGAGGCGATCGCGGTGTGCCGGACGTTGTGGACCGAGCCGATCGCCGAGTACCACGGGACCTTCTTCTCGTTCGAGGGCGTGGTGTTCGAGCCGAAGTGCGTCCAACGGCCGTGGCCACCGATCCTGGTGGGTGGCGAGTCCGACGCTGCGCTGCGGCGGGCGGCCCGCCTGGGTGACGGGTGGATCGGGATCCGGCACACCTTCGAGTCGGCGGCGCCGCGCATCGCGCGCCTGCACGAGCTGCTGCGGCAACAGGGCCGTTCGGCGGAGGGCTTCCAGGTGGTGCTCGGTGCGGAGGTGGCGAGCCGCTCCGACGTCCGTCGCTGGGAGGAGCTGGGCGTGACCCGCCTGATCGTGGCCCCGTGGCGTCGCTCCCGCGACGCGGTCGAGAGCCTACGGCGTCTCGCCGATCTCGTCGCCTGACCGGACCGCAGCCGAGGCGTCGCCGGGGTCGCGTCGGGCCCGCGGATCCAGCCCCGACCAGCAGAAGCTCCAGAGGTGGGCGGCGACCTCCGGGGCCGGTGCCCGACCCACGACCACGTCGTGCAGCCCGACGAGCAACAGTTCGAAGAGCGTCCGCGCGCTCGGGCCCGGGTCCGGGTGGCCGAGACGGGTGATCTCGGCGGCGAGGAGCGCCACGAACGGTTCCAGGGCGCGCTCCAGCTCGGCGGCGTGGGTCTCGCGCAGGCGTCGGTACTCCCGCACCAGCACCGCTGCGTACCCGTGGGCGCCGGGGAGCGTCGCCAGGGTGAAGATCCCCTCGACGTAACCCTGCAGCCGGACCTGCGGATCGTCCTCGGGGCCCACCATGGTTCGCAGCACCTCGGCCCCCACCCGGCTGTCGGCGCCCAAGAGGGCGACCAGCAGGTCGTCCTTGCCCCGGAAGCAGCGGTAGAACGACTTCAGCGACAGGCCGGCGGCGGCGACCACCTCCTGCACCGTGAACGTCGCGCTGCCGGTGCGGCTCGTGATCCGGCGGGTGGCGTCGACGAACCGGGCCAGGCGTGCGTCCACCGGCGAGGAACCTTCGCCGCCGGGGCGGCCGGCCGCTCCCGGCCGTGGTGCAGGTGGGCTCGGCGACGGCACGGACGTGCCCGTGAGTCTGACCGGCTCCCATCCCCTCGGCAAGTTCCTCCCGCCCTGAGGGCAGCGACCCCCGACCGGTGGGGACGGGCCGGCGGTCAGCGCCGCCGGTGCCGCGCGGCCTCGGCGTCGAGCCGCACCCGGTCGTCGGGTGTGAGCGGCACGTAGCGCAGCCGTGCCGTCGGTCGCCACCACATCGGGTCGTCGGTGTGCCAGCCCTCGGACCGCAGCGGGGCCTTGTCGACCTTGCCGGTCCCGGTGGTGGGCAGCGTCCCGACCCGGACGTAGCGCGGCGCCCATTTCGTGCCCAGGTCGGGCTGCGCGGCGAGGAACGTCGCGAAGGCGTCGGGATCGAAGCGCGTCCCCGGTGCGAGCTCGATCACCGCCAGCACCTGGTCGTCGGCGGTGCGGGTGTCGGGTACCCCCACCACCGCCACACCCGTGGTGCCGGGGAACCGGGCCAGGATCCGCTCCACCGGTGCCACCGCGAAGTTCTCGGAGTCGACCCGCAACCACTCGCCGGTGCGGCCGGCGAAGTAGAAGTACCCCGCCTCGTCCCGATAGCCGAGATCGCCCGTCCAGTACCAGCCGCCCCGGGTCCGGGCCGCATCCGCCTCGGGGTTGCGGTAGTAGCCCTCGAACCGGTCCACGACGTTGCGTCCCACGATCTCGCCGATCGCCTCTTCGGGGTTGGTCAGCCGCCCCTGGGCGTCGAAGCGGGCGCGGGGGCACTCCCGCATCGTCTCCGGGTCGACGACCGCGGCGTCGATCCCCTCCATCGGCACGCCGAGCGCATCGGGTGGCATCCCCGGCACCGGCACCATGATCACGGCGTTCTCCGACGAGCCGTACCCGGTGATGCACGGGATCCCGAAGCGGGCCTCGAACGCCTCGACGTCCGCCGGGGACGACTCGGGGGCCAGGGCGAAGGCCACCCGGTGCCGGCGGTCGTCGGGATGTTCGGGGGTGGCCAGCACGTAGGCGAGGGCGCGGCCCACGGTGGAGAAGAACGTGGCGCCGTACCGGCGGACGTCGGGCATGAACCGCGAGGCGCTGAAGCGCTCCCGCAGGGCGATCGTCGCCCCGGCCCCCAGCGCCGGGAACACGATCGCGTTGAGCGCGTTGCCGTGGAACAGCGGCATGGCGCAGTACAGCACATCCTCGGAGCGGCACCACGAGGCCCGTCGCGCCATGGCGGCCGCCCGGCCCTGGCTCATCCGCACCGCCTTGGGTGCCCCGGTGCTGCCGGAGGTGAAGATGAGCAGGTACAGGTCGTCCGGGCGGGGTGCAGGCCCCTCGGCGGTCCACGCCTCGGGAGGAGGGAGACCCGCCGTCCACCCCGGCTCGTCGACCCGGAGCACCTGGGCGCCGCCGAGGTCGAGTCCGTCGAGGAGCGCGGCCCCGCGCCCGTCGGTGAGCACGACCCGGCAGTCGGTGTGGGTCACGTCGCGGGCGAGCTCGGCGCCCCGGTGCGTGTCGTTGATCCCCACCACCACCGCGCCGGCGAGGGCCGCCCCGAACAGCACGAAGAGGTACTCGGGGGTGTTCGGGAGCAGCACCCCCACATGCGCCGGTCCGTGCCGCAGCGTCCGGCGGATCCAGGCGGCCCGGCGGGCGGCCTCGAGGGTGGTCCGGCGCCACGTGTAGCGGTCGTCGTCGAGCCACACCCCCACGCCGTCGTCCTCGGCCCGGCGAGCCAGCAGCTCGGCCACGGTCGCCGGACCAGGGTCGGGGCGTGAACCGGGTGGGGACGACGGGGCGCGCTCGCTCATCGGGTGGCCGGGGCCGGCGGGCCCGGCGGCCGGGGACGCGGGGCGGGTCGTGCGCTCACGGGGCGACGGTCGTGGTGTCGC
>CALEDW010000086.1 GCA_937949585.1 uncultured Acidimicrobiia bacterium | reverse complement strand
TCATCGTCGACGAGGGTGCCTACGTGCACTACGTCGAGGGCTGCTCTGCACCGGTGTACACGTCCGACTCGCTGCACTCTGCGGTTGTCGAGATCGTCATCAAGGAAGGCGGCCGTTGCCGCTACACCACCATCCAGAACTGGTCGCCGAACGTGTACAACCTGGTGACGAAGCGGGCCCGGGCCGAGACCGAGGCGACCGTCGAGTGGATCGACGGCAACCTCGGGTCCAAGCTCACGATGAAGTACCCGGCGGTGGTGATGGTGGGCCCGAAGGCGCACGGGGAGGTGCTCTCCGTGGCCTACGCCGGTGCCGGCCAGCACCAGGACGCGGGGGCGAAGATGACCCACGCCGCGCCGGAGACGACCTCGCTCATCGACTCGAAGTCGATCTCCAAGGACGGGGGGCGCACCACCTACCGGGGGCTGGTGCGGGTGGAGGAGGGCGCGCACGGATGCCGCAGCCACGTCCGCTGCGACGCGCTCATCCTCGACGAGCACAGCCGCTCCGACACCTACCCGTACATGGAGGTGGAGGAGCGCGACGCCCGCATCGGCCACGAGGCCACCGTCTCCAAGGTGGCCGAGGACCAGCTCTTCTACCTCATGAGCCGGGGACTCACCGAGCAGCAGGCCACCGCGATGATCGTGAACGGCTTCATCGAGCCGGTCACCAAGACCCTGCCCATGGAGTACGCGGTGGAGCTCAGCCGCCTCATCGAGCTGAACATGGAAGGCGCGGTGGGCTGAGGGCGGCATGAACGACGGAGGAGACGGCGAACAGGCCCGCGCCCTGGGGGGGCCGGACTGGCTCGTGGCCCGGCGGGAGGCGGCAGCCGGGCGGCTGGCCGAGATCGCCTGGCCGACCCCGGCCGAGGAGATCTGGCGCTACAGCCGTATCGACGAGCTGGACGTCGGGCGCTACCGGCCGTTCACGGCCGCCGAGCTGGGTGCCCCCGGCCGCGACGACGCGCCGGGTGGCGGGGTGCTGGCCGCCGAGGCCGGACCCCGGGCCGGCTTGGTGGTGGTGCGCGACGGGCGGGTCGTGCACACCGAGCTGCGCCCCGACCTCTCCGCCGCCGGCGCGCTGACGTGCGACGTGGCCACCTGCGCCGACCACCGGCACGCGGAGCGCTGGTTCGGCACCCTCGCCGATGCCTCCCCGGACCCGTTCACCGTGCTGCACGACGCCTGGTGCCCGGGCGGGGCCTTCATCCACGTGCCGGCCGGCGTGGTGGTGACCGAACCGATCGTGGTGCTGCACTGGTGCGACGGGGACGGGCGCGCCTCGTTCCCGCACACCCTGGTGGTGCTGGAGGACGGCGCCGGGGCGACGGTGGTGGAGCGGTTCGCCTCGCCCAAGGTCGACCACCTCGCCGACGTGGTGGTGGAGTGCGTCGTGGGTGAGGGTGCGCACCTGCGGTACCTGTCGGTGCAGGAGCACGGGCCCGCCACCTGGTCGATCGCGCTGCAGCGGGCCCACCTCGGCCCGTACGCCCGCCTGTCGTCGTCGGCGGTGGCCCTCGGGGGCGCCTACGCCCGGCTGCGCACCGAGGCCCGCCTCGACGGGCCCGGCGCCGAGAGCGACCTGCTGGCCGTGTACTTCGGGGACGGGGACCAGATGCTCGACTTCCGCACCCTGCAGGACCACGCCGCGCCCCGTACCCGCTCCGACCTGCTGTTCAAGGGGGCGGTGGAGGACCACGCGGCCTCGGTGTACTCGGGACTGGTTCGGCTGCGCCCCGGGGCCCAGCGGGCCGAGGCCGGCCAGACGAACCGCAACCTCGTGCTCACCGAGGGGGCGCACGCCGAGTCGATCCCGAACCTCGAGATCGAGGCCAACGACGTGCGCTGCTCGCACGCCTCGGCGGTCGGGCCGGTCGACGAGGATCAGCGCTACTACCTGGAGTCCCGGGGGATCCCACCCGCCGAGGCGGAACGGCTGGTGGTGCTGGGGTTCTTCGAGGACGTGTTCGCGCGCCTGCCCGTCCCGGCGCTCGTCGGGCCGCTGCGCCGGGCCGTGCACGAGAAGGTCGGGCACCTGCACCGCAGCGGGTCGCGCCCCCCCGGTGGGGCGCGGGCCGCCGCCGGCCCGGCTCCCGGCGCGACGGGGGGCGGGGGCCGTGGCTGAGGTGCGGGCCTGCGGCGTCGGCGACGTGGCGCCGGGCACGATGCGCCGGGTCGTGGTGGACGGCCGGCCGGTGTGCGTGGCCCGCATTCCCGGCGAGGACGGCGGCGACGAGTGGTACGCGATCGGCGACACCTGCTCCCACCAGGACTTCCCCCTCTCCGACGGGGAGTTGTGGGTGGAGGAGCGGGAGGTGGAGTGCCCGCAGCACGGTGCGACGTTCTCGTTGCGCACCGGGGAGCCGCTCACCCTGCCCGCCACCCGGCCGGTGCCCGCCTACCCCGTCCGGGTGGACGGCGACGACGTGTGGATCACCCTGCCGTGAGCCGCCTGGCGATCCTCGGCCTGGCCGCCCGGGTGCGGCGACAGGAGATCCTGCGGGGCGTCGACCTGGAGGTGGGCTCCGGGGAGGTGCACGCCCTCATGGGTCCGAACGGGTCGGGGAAGTCGACCCTGGCCCACGTGCTGGCGGGCCGGCCCGGCTATGAGGTGACCGCCGGATCGGTGACCGTCGACGGGGTGGACCTGCTCGAACTCCCCACGTGGCGGCGGGCCCAGGCCGGGCTGCTGCTCACCCACCAGTACCCCGTTGAGGTGCCCGGCGTTCGGCTCGTCGACCTGCTCGAAGCGGCGCTGGCGGCCCGGGAGCTCCCGGCCGGTGCCCTCGACCGGCTGGGGGAGCGGGTCGCCGCCGAGGCCGAACGGCTCGGCATGCCTGCCGAGCTCCTGGCCCGAGGCGTCAACGTGGAGTTCTCCGGCGGGGAGCAGAAACGGGCCGAGACCCTCCAGCTGGCCGTGCTGGCGCCGGCGTTCGCGGTGCTCGACGAGATCGACTCCGGTCTCGACGTCGACGCCCTGCGCACGGTAGGGGCGCGCATCGGGGCCCTGGTCGCCGAGACCGGCCTGGGGGTGCTGGCCATCACCCACTACGCCCGGCTGCTGTCGGTGCTGCGGCCCGACCGGGTGCACGTGCTGCTGGCCGGGCGGGTGGTGCGCAGCGGCGGGCCCGAGCTCGCCGACGAGGTGGAGCGGATCGGCTACGAGCGCCTCGCCGCCGAGCTCGGGGTCGAGCTCGCGGTACCGCCCCCGCCCCCCGAGCGCGACCCGTTCGCCGACCCCGGGTTCTGAGGCCGTTCGCCGGACCCGCACGGGACGGGCCGGCCGGCCCGGTGCCTCAGACCGGCCAGGGGTAGGGGTCGGGTGGGGAGGCGACCACCCCGGCGGTGTGGAGCTCGTCGATCTCGGCGTCGGTGAGGCCGAGCTCGGCGAGGATCTCGCGGGTGTGCTCCCCGAAGCGGGGCGGTGGCCGCTCGGCCCGGGCCGGCGTGCCGGAGAACTGGACGAGCGGGCCGAACTGGCGCAGCCGTCCCAGCGTCGCGTGCGGGGAATCGGTGACGAGGCCGAGGCGTTCGGCGTCGGCGTCGAAGAGGACGAGCTCGCCCTCGTTCGTGTCGAGTGCCACCTCGTTGGGTACCCCGGCGTCGTCGAGGAGGCGTGACCAGCCCAGCGCGGTGCGGGTGGCGAACCGGTCGGACAGCACCGCCTCGCAGCGCTCCCGCTCGGCGGCCGGGTCGACCTCGGCGAGCTCGGGCGCCCCGACCGCCTGGCACAGCGCCCGCCACTGCGCCGGGGTGACCGCAGCGACCTGCAGCCAGCCCTCCTGGGTGGCGTACAGCCGGTAGCCCGGACCGAGGCCGCACTGGCCGGGGTCCAGCGGCGGCCGGCTGCGGGGCTCACCCTCGACGAGCAGCGTGTCGGCCTCCAGCCACTGGGCGGCATCCAGCAGCGAGGTCCACAGCTCCTGGCCCTGCCCGGTGCGGCGCTGGTGCAGCAGTGCCAGCAGGCAGCCGACCACCGAGGCGAACGCGTTCGCGGTGTCGGCCATCCCGAAGCGCAGGTACAGCGGCGGGTGGCCGGCCTCCACCGGGCCCTGGTCCCACTCGATCCCGGCGCTGGCCTGGAACAGCGGGTCGAGCCCCCCGAAGTGGGCGAGGGGACCCTGGCGCCCGTACGCGTAGGTGTTGCAGTAGACGATGTCGGGCTTCACCGCCCGGCAGGCCTCGTAGCCGATGCCGAGCCGGTCGGCCACCCCGACGGTCATGTTGTGGTGCACGACGTCGGCGGTGGCCACCAGGCGCAGCGCGAGCTCGACGCCCCGGGGGTCCTTGAGGTTGAGGGCGACGGCCCGCTTGCCGCGCTGGCACCCCACGAACGGCTTGGTGACCGGCCGCATCCCGTCGCCGGTGACCGGCTCCACCTTGATCACGTCCGCCCCGAGGTCGGCGAGGATCATCGGCCCGAACGGCCCGGCCAGGTACTGGCCGAAGTCGATCACCCGCACCCCGGCCAGCGCGCTCACGCCGCCCCCATCTCGCCCGCCGTCGTGAACCGGGCGATCTCCGCGTCCGAGTAGCCCAGCTCGCCGAACACCTCGGTGTTGTGTTCCCCGGCGGCCGGGCGCGGCCCCCGCACCGCGCCGGGGGTGCCGAGCAGGTGGACGGGAACCCCCACCTGGGTGGTGCGCCCGAGGGCGGGGTCGTCCACCTCCACCACCATCCCGTTGGCGGCCAGCTGCGGGTGGGGGGCGCCGGCGGCGCCGAGGGCATCACCGGCCGGCACGATCGGCTCCACCGCGTGGTGGTTCGCCCGCAGCTCGGCGACGAGCGCGTCGCGGTCCCAGGACCGGAAGGCCTCGGTACGCCTGGCCGTGAACTCGGCCCGCTCCGCCTCCGAGAGCATCCCGAAGCGCTCGGCGTCGGTGGGCTCGGCCCCCACCCCCACCACGTCGTCCATCGAGCGACGGGGCGGCAGGCCGCTCATCATCGACACGTGCACCCAGCGCCGATCGGCCACCTCGAAGACCATCTGCTGGTGGATGCCGGGCGGGTGGGTCTTCGCCATCACCGCGTGGTAGGCGCTGCCCCCGTCGGGTACCCACGACCAGATCTGGGTGGTGTAGGCCAGCACCCCCTGGAACAGCGAGGTTCGCACGTGCCGGCCCCGGCCGGTGCGCTCCCGGTCCACCAGCGCGGCGAGGATCCCCGCCGCCACCAGCCACATTGCGGCGACGCTCGGCAGGGGGACGGCCAGGAACACCGGGCCCGGCCGCCACCCGGGCTGCTCCCACTGCTGGCCGCTGGCGGCCTGCACCAGCGCGTCCCACCCGGGCCGGTGTTCCCGGCGGTGCCCCTCCGGCCAACCCGGGCAGGAGCAGTAGACGAGGCGGGGATTGGCGCCGGAGAGCGCGTCGTAGCCGATCCCGAGCCGGTCGGCGACGCCGGGCCGGAACGTCTCCACCACCACGTCGGCGGTACCGGCGAGGCGGCGGAAGGCCTCGAGCCCGGCCGGGTCCTTCAGGTTCACGGTGACCGAGCGGCGCGACCGGCACCAGACGGCGTGGCCGTCGTAGCCCCGCAGCGGATCGCCGCCGGGAGGCTCCACCTTGATGACGTCGGCGCCGTGCTCGGCCAGCAGCAGCACCCCGAGTGCCCCCGCCGGTCCCCAGGAGAGGTCGAGGACCCGCAGGCCCCCCAACGCGTCGGTCACGGTGCCCTCACGCCGTCGCCCGCGCCGCGATGTCGCCGAGGCTCACCCGTTCCCGACCGTGGCGGCCCCGGTCCATCGAACGGACCGACACGTCGTGACCGGCGACCTCGGCCCGCAGGGCCCCCACCGTGGCCCGTTCCCGGGGGCGGTGCGCGAAGGGGTCGAAGCGGTACCAGCGCATCGCGTTCTCGAAGGTGATGCGGTTGAGCTCGTCGTCGGGCACGCCGTACCGGGTCGCCGCCGCGTGCAGCTCCTCCGGCGCCCGGGGCCAGGAGGAGTCGGAGTGGGGGTAGTCCTGCTCCCAGCAGATGTTGTCGATCCCGATCTCGTGACGCAGCTGCAGGCCCACCGGGTCGGCGATGAAGCAGGTGAGGATGTGGCGGCGGAACACGTCGGAGGGGCGCTCGTCCCCGAAGTCCTGGCCCGTCCACAGGTGGTGCATCTCGTAGGTGCGGTCGAGACGGTCGAGGAAGTAGGGGATCCACCCCGTACCGCCCTCCGAGAGCGCCACGCGCAGGTCGGGGAACTCCTTGAGCACCCGCGACCACACCAGGTCGGCGGCGACCTGGCAGATGTTCATCGGCTGCAAGGTGATCATCACGTCGACCGGCGCGTCCGGCGAGGTCACCACCAGCTGGCCGGAGGAGCCGAGGTGGATGTTCAGGGTGGTGCCCTCGTCGCACAACGCCTTCCACATCGGATCCCAGTGCGGGTCGTGCAGGCTCGGGAACCCGAGGAGGGCAGGGTTCTCGGTGAAGGTCATCGCGTGGCACCCCTTGGCCGCGACCCGGCGGATCTCCGCCGCACAGAGCTCCGGATCCCACAGCACCGGCAACGCCATCGGGATCATCCGGCCCGGCTCCGTGCCGCACCACTCGTCGATGTGCCAGTCGTTGTAGGCCTGCAGCACGGCCAGGGCCAGGTCCTTGTCGTCGGCGGCGGCGAACAGCCGCCCGGAGAACGACGGGAACGACGGGAAGCAGATCGAGGCCAGCACCCCGCCGGCGCTCATGTCCTTGATCCGCTCGCGGATGTCGTAGCAGCCGGGGCGCATCTCCTCGAACGACGTCGGGTTGATCCCGTACTCCTCCCGGGGGCGGCCCGCCACCGCGTTGAGCCCGATGTTGGGGATCTGGGTGCCGTTGAACACCCAGACGTCGTCGCCGGCCTCGGTGCGCACCACCTTCGGCGCCGCGTCCCGGTACCGGGCGGGGAGCCGGCCCTCGAACAGGTGTGGGGGCTCCACCACGTGGTCGTCGACGCTGATGCAGATCATGTCCTCGACGCGCATCGCAGCCCTCCTCGCCGGGTCTGCCGAGCACGCCTACCATACCCACATCCTGACACGGGCGTCAGTACTCCCGGCCGGGCCTCGTCCGGCCCGGCACGACCCAGCCCGACCGACCCGGACCGGCGGTGATGAACGACAAGATCTACATCCACGAGCTCGTGGAGATCCGAGGGCAACGCCGTGCCGACTACATGCACCACATGACGGCGAACTGGGTGCCGGAGGCGATCCGGGAACGCAACCAGCGCTGCTTCGGGGTGTGGGGCACGGTCGGTTCCACCGGCCGGTGGCCCGAGGTGGTGAACCTCTGGGAGCTCGACGGGTGGGCCGGACTCGCCGGCAACTTCGCCCACGAGCTGCGCCACCCCGACCTGCAGGACCCCACCTTGCGGGCCTGGTGGGCCGAAGCGGCCGCGATGCGTCGCGGCGGCTTCGACCGGATCCTGGTGCCGGCGCCGTGGACCCTGCCGATCACCGAGCTGCTGGCGGCCGGCGTGCGGGGCGAGTTGTTCGCACATGAGCTCGTACGTCTCCCGCCCGGCCGGGCCCGGGCCTGGCTCGACGCCCTCGGTGCAACCGGTCGCCCCGCCCTGGAATGCAGCGGCCTGCGCCTGGTCGGGGCGTTCCGGGTGGCGATGGTGAACGACTCCGAGGGGGTGGCGATCTGGGCGGTACCCGACGAGGCGACGTGGGCGGCGTTCGAGCAGGCCTGGGACGACGCCGGCACCGCCGCCGGCGAGGGCCCGGGGGCGTGGCGCAGGGAACTCGACCGGCTCGGCGCCGACTGGCACCGCACCCTCATGGTCGCGGCGCCGCTGTCCCCGCTCCGCCTCGGCCGCCAGCCGACCGAGGCCGACCGGCGGGTCCCGGCGGGAAGGAGGCAGCCGTGACGCCGCACAGCACGCAGACGACCGACGCCGTCTACTGGGACCCCTACGACACCGCGATCGACGACGATCCCTACCCGGTGTGGCGTCGCCTCCGGGACGAGGCGCCGGTGTACCGCAACGACCGGTTCGACTTCTGGGCGCTGTCGCGGTTCGCCGACGTGGAAGCCGCCAGCCGCGACCACCGCACGTTCTCCTCCGCACACGGCACGGTGCTGGAGCTCATGACCCCCGAGCCGTACCCCGGGTCGATGATCATCTTCAAGGATCCGCCCGAGCACACCCGGCTGCGGGCCCTGGTGTCCAAGGCGTTCACCCCGGGCCGGGTGCGCCGCCTCGAGGGCGACGTCCGCCGTCTCTGCGCCACCTGGCTCGAGGAGTGCCGGGCCGCCGGACGGTTCGACTTCATGGCCGACTTCGCCGCCAAGCTGCCGGCCACCGTCATCGCGACGCTGCTGGGCGTCCCGGAGGCCGACCGGGAGCGGATGCGCCACCTCATCGACCAGGTCTTCCACCTCGACCCCGAGACCGGGATGGTCAACCCGGTGGCCGCCGCGGCCCAAGCCGAGATCGGCGCCGCGCTGCGGGCCGAGCTGGAGGAACGGATCCGTCGGCCCCGGGACGACATGCTCTCCGACCTCGTGCGGGCCGAGATCGACGACGCCGAGGGTCGGCGGCGGCTCACCCTGGCCGAGGCGTTCGACTTCGCCAGCCTCCTCATCCATGCCGGCACCGAGACCGTTGCCCGGTTCCTCGGCAACGCGGCGGTCATCCTGGCCGCCCACCCCGACCAGCGGGCCGCCCTCGCCGCAGATCCGGGGCTCGTCCCCGGGGCGGTTGAGGAGCTGCTGCGCTACGAGGCCCCCTCGCCCGTGCAGGGCCGCTGGACGACCACGGCGGTGCGGCTGCACGGGACCGAGATCCCGGCCGGGTCGAAGGTGCTGTTGCTCACCGCCTCCGCCGGCCGGGACGAGCGCAAGTACGCCGACCCCGACCGTTTCGACATCCACCGCCGCTTCGACCACCACGTCTCGTTCGGGTTCGGGGTGCACTTCTGTCTCGGGGCGGCGCTGGCCCGTCTCGAGGCGCGGGTCGCCCTCGAGGAGCTCCTGTCCCGCATCCCGCGCTGGGACGTCGACCTCGCCGCCGCCCGGCGGATGCACACCTCCACCGTGCGGGGCTGGGCATCGGTTCCGGTGCAGGTCAGCCGGTATTCCTGACGTCGACGTCAGGTCCTACGATGAGGGCATGACCGACGGAACCTGGATCACCGAGGAGCACCACACCCTCACCGATCTGCTCGACCGGCGACTGGGGACCGACCCCGACGGCGAGTACCTCGATGTGTGCGGTGAGACGTTCAGCGCCGCCTCGCTCGCCGGCCGGGCCGGGGCACTCGCCGGAGCGTTCGCCGACCTCGGGGTGCGCCCCGGCGACCGGGTCGCCACCCTGTGCGAGAACTCACCCGAGGCGGTGCTGGCCTGGTGGGGTGCGATCTGGGCCGGGGCGATCGCGGTGCCGATCAACTCCGCCTACAAGGGCGAGTACCTGCGGCACCAGCTCGCCGATTCCGGCGCGTCCCTGCTCGTGGCCCAGGACGAGCTGGCCGGGCGTCTGCCGGGGGTCGTGGAGGGGATCGAGACGCTGCGCCACGTGGTGGTCACCGGCGAGGGCGGTCCGGGCCTGCGGGGAGGGCCGGCCGTCCACCGCTTCGCCGACCTCACCAACGCCGACCCGGTGCCGCCGCACCGGTCGCGCCCGGCCGACCTGGCGACCTTCGTGTACACCGGCGGGACCACCGGCCCGTCCAAGGGCTGCATGCTCTCGCACCACTACCACGCGTCGCTCTCCCGCCAGATCGCCGTCTGCTGGCGACGTGGACCCGACGACGTGGTGTGGACGCCGCTGCCCCTGTTCCACTTCAACGCGCTGGTCACCTGCGTGCTCGGACCGCTGGTCGCCGGCGGGCGGGCCGCGATCTCCCGGCGGTTCTCGGTGTCGGGGTTCTGGGGCGAGGTCAACCGGGTCGGGGCGACGATCGCCTCCCTCCTCGGCTCGATGACCGCCCTGCTCGCCGCCGACGAGGACCGTCCCGAGATGCCCCGCTCGGGCGCACCGCAGGCGAACACGACGCTGCGGCTCATGGCGGCGGCGCCGGTGCCTCCCGACCTGGACGCCCGTCTCCGGGAACGCTTCGGGGTGGAGGTGTTCAGCGGTGGGTTCGGGCTCACGGAGGCGAGCCTCATCTCCTGGACCCCGCCCGGCGTGCCGCAACGCCCCGGTGCGGCAGGGGTGATCAACGACGAGTACTTCGAGGTCCGGATCTTCGACGACGACGACCGGGACCTCGGGCGCAACACCCCCGGCGAGATCGTGGTGCGGCCCCGACGGCCCCACGTGATGTTCGAGGGATACTGGGGCAACCCGGAGGCGACCGTCGCCGCCTGCCGCAACCTGTGGTTCCACACCGGCGACATCGGCCGGATCGACGACGACGGCTACCTGTTCTTCGTCGACCGGAAAGCCGACTACCTGCGCCGACGGGGCGAGAACATCTCCAGCTTCGAGGTGGAACGGGTGCTGTGCTCGCACCCCGACGTGGTGGAGGCGGTGGTGGTGGCGGTGCCCTCGGAGGTCACCGAGGACGACCTCAAGGTCACGGTGGTCCGCAAGGAGGGCTCGACGCTCACCGAGGAGGCCCTGTTTCGCTGGTGCATCGACCAGCTGCCCTACTTCGCGCTGCCCCGCTATGTGGAGTTCCGCGCCGACCTGCCCCGCAGCCCGGTGGGCCGGGTGCTCAAGCGCGTGCTGCGCGACGAGGGCGTGACCCCCGCCACCTGGGACGCCGAGGCCGCCGGCGTCACCTACGAGCGGCGCTGAACCCGGCGTGCCGGGCGCGCACCGGCCCCCGCCGCCCGAGGCGCCGTCGCCGCGCCCGGCGTGCGAGCATCGGGCCGTGGAACTCGAGCCCGACCCGGCGGCCGCGTTCCGCCTCGACGGTCGCGTCGCGCTGGTCACCGGCGCCTCCAGCGGCCTCGGGGTCCGCTTCGCCCGGGTGCTGGCCGCGGCGGGGGCCCGGCTGGTGATCTGCGCCCGCCGGGCCGAGCCGCTACGCGCCCTGGCCGCCGACCTCGGCGCCGAGGCGGTGGTTGCCGACCTGGCCGGCTCGGCGGGCCGGGAGGCGGTGGTGGCGGCGGTGGCCGAGCGTCACGGGCGCCTCGACGTGCTGGTGAACAACGCCGGTACCCACGACGAAGGCCCGCTGGAGTCGCAGCCGCTGCCGGAGATCGAGCGGGTCCTGACCCTCAACCTCCTCGCACCGATCGACTGCTGCCGGCTGGCGGCGCCGCTGCTGTTCGCCGCCGCGGCCGACGCACCCGGCGGGGCCAGCGTGGTGAACGTCGCCTCGATCTACGGGGTCGTGGCTTCCACCGGTCCGATGACCGCCTACAACACGAGCAAGGGCGGGCTGATCGCCTTCACCCGTCAGCTCGCCGCGCAGTGGGGCCGCCGGGGGGTGCGGGTGAACGCGCTCGCCCCCGGGTACTTCCCCACCGAGATGACCGGCTTCTTCGGCGACGACACCGTGCGCCGGGCGATCGAGCGCCGGACGCTGCTGCGACGGCTCCCCGAACCCCACGAGCTCGACGGGGCGCTGTTGTTCCTCGCCTCGTCGGCGTCCGGCTACGTGACCGGCCAGGTGCTGCTCGTCGACGGCGGCTGGACCGTCACCTGAGGTACCGGCCGCGGCGCACACCGCCACCTCCACCTCGACGGCGTCGTCGGGCCCGCTCTCCACGGACGGGCCGGTTCAGCCGGGGACGGTCTCGGCGAGGCGGGCGAGGCGCTGCGCCGCCTCGTCGAGCACTTGGGGACGCTTGCAGCACGCCCAGCGCACCAGGGTGCGCCCGGCGTCCGGGTCGTCGTGGAACACCTGCATCGGCACGGCCACCAGGCCCGCCCGCTCCGGCAGCGACCGGCAGAACGCCGCCCCGTCGTCCACGCCGAGCGGACCCACGTCGGTGGTGACGAAGTAGGTGCCCTGGGGGACGTACACCTCGAGCCCGGCGGCGGCCAAGCCCCGGCAGAGTCGGTCGCGCCGGGCGCACAGGTCTGCGGCCACCCCCGTGAAGTAGGCGTCGTCGAGCCCGAGGCCCACGGCGATCGCGGCCTGATACGCCGCGGAGTTCACATAGGTCAGAAACTGTTTCACCGTGCGCACCGCCTCCAGCAGCGGCGGTGACGCGCACACCCAGCCGACCTTCCAGCCGGTGAGCGAGAACGTCTTGCCGGCCGACGACACCGTCACCGTCCGGTCCCGCATCCCCGGGAACGTGGCCAGCGGGCGATGCCGCCCCTCGAACACCAGGTGCTCGTACACCTCGTCGGTCACCGCCACCAGGTCGTGACGCACGCACAGCCGGGCGATCTCGGCGAGCTCGTCGTCGCCGAACACCTTGCCGGTCGGGTTGTGCGGCGAGTTGAGCACCAGCACCCGGGCTCGCTCGCCGATCGCCGCGGCCAGGGTTGCAGGGTCGAACGCGAAGGCGGGGGGCCGCAGCGGCACCACCCGCCGGCGGGCCCCGGCCAGGGCCACGACCGCGGCGTACGCGTCGTAGTACGGCTCGAACATCACCACCTCGTCACCGGGCTCGCACAGGGCGAGCAGGGCGGCGGCGACGCCCTCGGTGGCGCCCGCGGTGACCAGCACCTCGGTGTCGGGATCGAAGCCCAGCCCGTAGAAGCGCTCCTGGTGGGCGGCCACCGCCCGGCGCAGCTCGGGGATCCCCGCCCCCGGCGGGTACTGGTTGCGCCCCGCTGCGATCGCCTCGATCGCGGCCTGCTTCACGACCTCGGGGCCGTCGGTGTCCGGGAACCCCTGACCGAGGTTGATCGCTCCGGTGGCGTCGGCGAGGGCCGACATCTCGGCGAAGATCGTGGTGCCGTGGCCGCGCATCCGGGCGACGAGGCGCTCGCGCACGGCCTCACTGTAGGTGGCCGGTCGGCGCGGGCCGGCCGGGCGGGGCCAGAATCCCGAGGTGCTCCCGCTGCACGACGCGAACCCCACGCAGCGGTTCCCGCTCGTGGTGCTGCTGCTCATCGCCGCCAACGTGTTCGTGTTCGCCTTCGTGCAGCCCAAGGGCGGGCCCGAGGAGGTGAACTTCATCTACGAGCGGGCGGCGATCCCCTGTGAGCTGCGCCACGGGGAGCCGCTCACCCTGGCCGAGATCCGCACGGGTCGCTGCGGGATCGACGAGGGGCTCGGCGGGGGCGCGCCCGTGTTCCCCGACAAGAACGTGTGGCTTGCGGTGCTCGTCTCGATGTTCCTCCACGGCTCGTGGGCGCACCTGCTCGGGAACATGTGGTTCCTGTGGCTGTTCGGCAACAACGTGGAGGACTACGCCACCAAGGCCGGGTTCCTGCTCGTGTACCTGATGACCGGCGGGTTCGCCGCTGCGGCGCACGTGCTCGCCGACCCGTCGTCGGTGACCCCGGTGGTGGGCGCGTCCGGCGCGATCGCCGGGATCATGGGGATGTACCTGGTGCTCTGGCCGCACGCCCGGATCATGACGCTCACCTTCTTCATCGTGATCACCGTCATCCCGGTTCCGGCCGCGGTGGTGCTGGGATTCTGGTTCGTGCTGCAGTTCTTCACCGACCCCGGGTCCTCGGTGGCCTGGGTCGCCCACGTCGGGGGGTTCGTCGCCGGGGTGGGGATCGGGCTGCTGGCCCGGCCGCTGAAGGCCCCGTCCGAGCCGGCCTACTGAAGCGGAGCGGAGCGCACCGTGCCGGAAGCCCGTCCCGCCACCGAGCCCCACCGGGTCCGGGTGGGCGTCCACGCCGACCACCGGGTCGGCCGGGTGGACGACCGCGTGTTCTCCGGGTTCCTGGAGCACATGGGGCGGGCGGTCTACGGCGGGGTGTTCGACCCCGGCAGCCCGCACGCCGACGGTCAGGGCTACCGGAGCGACGTGGTCGAGGAGTTGCGATCGCTACGGCCGGCGATGGTCCGCTACCCCGGCGGCAACTTCGTGTCCGCCTACCGGTGGCGCGACGGGATCGGGCCACCCGAGACCCGTCCCCGCCGGCCCGAGTTCGCATGGCGGTCGATCGAGACCAACCGGTTCGGCCTCCACGAATTCATGGGGCTCTGCGACCGGATCGGCAGCGAGCCGATGCTGGCGGTGAACCTGGGGACCGCCGGTCCCGCCGAGGCCGCCGAGCTCCTCGAGTACACGAACCTGCCGCCGGGCACTGCGGTGGCAGACGAGCGCGTCGCGCACGGACGGCGCGATCCGTGGCGGGTGCGGGTGTGGTGCCTCGGCAACGAGATGGACGGCCCGTGGCAGGCCGGCCACGTGCCCGCCGCGACCTACGCCGAGCGGGCCCGGGTGGCCGCGGCCCTGATGAAGGGCCTCGACCCGACCATCGAGACCGTGGTGTGCGGTTCGAGCACCTGGTGGCTCCCCACGTGGCTGGACTGGGACCGGATCGTGCTCGAGCACTGTTGGGACGAGGTCGACTACGTGGCCACCCACCGCTACAGCGGCAACCACGACGGCGATACCCGCTCCTTCCTCGCCGAAGGCGTGGTGATCGACGAGCACCTCGAGGGGTACCGGGGGCTGCTGGGCTACCTGCGGGCCCGGCGCCGCTCCCGGCACCTGGTGCACGTGGCCTTCGACGAGTGGAACGTCTGGTACCGGGAGACGAACCCGGACGGCGGGTGGCGGGAGGCCCCGCCCCTGCTCGAGGAGGTCTACACGCTCGAGGACGCCCTGGTGTGCGCACAGTACCTCCACGCCTTCATCCGTCACGCCGACCTCGTGCGCATCGCCTGCCTGGCCCAGCTCGTCAACGTGATCGCCCCCCTCCTCGTGCGCCCCGAAGGGGTGCTCACCCAGGCGATCGCCTGGCCGTTCCGCATGCTGCGGGCGGCCGGGGGGGCCGAGGCGCTGCGCCCGGTGGTGGTCGCCCCCGAGATGGCGACCCGGCGCGGCGACGTGCCGGTCGGCGACGCGGTCGCTGTGCGGGGCGACGACGGCCGGGTCCTGGTGAGCATCGTGCTCCGCGATCCCGACCGTGACGCCGAGCTGCAGGTGGCGCTCGAGGCGTTCGGTCCCCTCCGGCTCGCCGACGCATTCGTGCTCACCGGCGACCCACGGGACGCCAACACCTGGGAGGCGCCGCGGCGCGTCGTGCCCCGCCCCCTCGAGGTGGACGTCGTCAGCGGGCCCGCCGAACGAACCGAGCTGCGTGCCCGACTCCCCGGCCCGTCCCACGCCGTGGTCGCGCTGGAGCCGGCCGGGCCGACCACGGGATCGCGGTGACGGCGCTCAGGCTCGGGGGGCGGTGACGGCCAGCATCCGGTCGATCGCGGTGCGGGCCCGCTCGGCGATGTCGGTCGGAACCGAGACCTCGTACACGTCGTCGCGCAGCGACCGGTACAGCTTGGGCAGCGTGATCGTCTTCATGTACTCGCACACTGCGTCGTCCTTCAGGGCCCGGAACTCGTGGCCGGGGGCCTCCTTGCGGAGCCGGTGCAGCATGCCGACCTCCGTCCCGACGATGTGGACGCGGGCCGAGGGGGTCTGGCGGACGTGGCGCACCATGCCGCCGGTGCCGAGCACGAACGTCCGGTCGGCGGGCAGGTCGCCCTGGGCGAGGGCGTACATGCAGGCGCTCACACAGCCGCACTCGGGGTGGAGCAGCAGGTCGGCGTCGGGGGTCTCGGCCAGGCGGGCGGCGACGTCCTCGGGACGAAAGCCGGCGTGCACGTGGCACTCACCCAGCCAGAGGTGGATGCGGCGCCCCAACTGCCGTTCGATGTAGAGCCCGAGGAACATGTCGGGCAGGAACAGGATCTCGGTGTCCTCGGGGATCGACCGCACGATCTCCAGCGCGTTCGCGGAGGTGCAGCAGTAGTCGACCTCCGCCTTCACCGCGGCGTCGGTGTTGATGTAGGCCACCACCACCGCACCCGGGTGCTCGGCCCGCCAGGCCCGCACCTCCTCGGGGGTCACCGACGCCGCCAGCGAGCAGCCGGCCAGCGGGTCGGGCAGCAGCACCTTCGACTCGGGGGCCAGGATCGCGGCGGTTTCGGCCATGAACCGCACCCCGCAGAACACGATGCGCTCCACGTCGGCCTCCGCGGCGCGCTGGGAGAGCTCGAGGGAGTCCCCCACGTGGTCGGCAAGGTCCTGGATCTCGGGGATCTGGTAGTTGTGGGCCAGGATCACCGCGCCGCGCTCGCGGCGGAGTCGCTCGATGCCCGCCAACAGGTCGGCGGTGGTCATCCGGCTGATCTCGGGATCGGCGGCGACCGCCTCGGTGGCCGGCGAGCCCGCAACCCCGGGCTTGGGTCGTGCCGCCGGTCGCACGTCGCCCGGGTCGTGGGGCTCGGGTTGGTGGAGCAGGTCCATGATGTTCACCTCCGCACCCCACGATACGGGGCGGGGCCCGTCGGCGGCGGCCGCACCCCGGCGGTGCCCCCGGACCGGCGGGTGCGACGCCCGGGGGCCCGGTGACCGGCGTCACGGCGGCGGTGTTTGACGCTCCGCCCCGGCGACCGGTTGACTGCGGGCATGACCGGGACCGCGGGCTCCCCCCGCCGGCGGGCCGACGGCGTGCCCGAGCCGCGGCACCTGCGGGTGATCGTGATCGGTGCCGGCATGTCCGGGATCGCCTCGGTGATCAAACTGCGCGAGGCCGGCATCCACGACCTCGTCGTCTACGAGAAGGCCGACCGGGTGGGCGGGACCTGGCGGGAGAACACGTACCCGGGCTTGTCCTGTGACGTGCCCTCCCATCTCTACTCGTACTCGTTCGCGTTGAACCCCGACTGGACGCACCGGTTCGCGTTCGGACCCGAGATCCAACGCTACTTCGAGCGGGTCGCCGACGAGCATCGGGTGACGGAGGTGGTGCGCTTCGGGGAGGAGGTCGACCGTCTCGAGTGGCGGGACGGCCGCTGGCACGCGCGCACCAGGCGCGGCACGACCGACGAGGCCGACGTGGTGATCGCCGCCACCGGCGTGCTGCACCACCCGCGCCTCCCCGACATCGAGGGGCTCGACACCTTCACCGGTGCGCAGTTCCACAGCGCCCGTTGGGACCATTCGGTACCGCTGGACGGAGCCCGGGTCGGGATCGTCGGCACGGGCTCCACGGCGGTGCAGATCGTCTCGGCGATCGTGGACCGGGTCGAACACCTGTCGCTGTTCCAGCGCACCGCCCAGTGGGTCATGCCGGCCGAGAACCCCGCCTACAGCGCAGAAGAGCGGGAGCGGTTCCGGCGCGACCCGGCCGCCCTGGCCGAGAACCACGCCCGGCTCTCCGAGCTGTTCGCGCTCTTCGCCAACGCGGTGGTCGACGCCGAGTCCCCGGAGGCGGCGATGATCGAGGAGGCGTGCAGGGCCAACCTCGAGCAGTCGGTGCTCGATCCGGCGTTGCGGGAGAAGCTGCGCCCCGACTACCGGGCCGCCTGCAAGCGGCTCATCATCTCGCCCGACTTCTACCAGGCGATCCAGCGACCCAACGCCGAGCTGGTCACCGAGAAGATCCTGCGGGTCGAGCCGCAAGGGGTGCGCACCGCCGACGGACGGCTCCACCCGCTCGACGTGCTCGTGTTGGCCACGGGGTTCCACACCGATTGGTTCATGCGGCCGATGGAGATCATCGGTCGGGACGGCCGGACGCTGAGCGAGCTGTGGGACCCCCGTCCGATCGCCTACCTGTCGATCTCGATGCCCGGCTTCCCGAACCTGTTCATGCTCAACGGTCCCAACGGGCCGGTCGGGAACTTCTCGCTGATCGAAGTGGCCGAGCTGCAGCTCGCCTACATCCTGCAGTTGCTGGAGCGCCTGCGGGACGGGACCGTGACCGAGATCTGCGCCACCGCCGAGGCGACCGAGCGTTTCGAGGCCGAGCGGGTGGCCGCGTCGGCCAAGACGATCTGGGTGACGGGGTGTCGCAGCTGGTACCTCGACGACCGGGGGATCCCCGCCACCTGGCCGTGGCCGTTCGCGCGCTTCCGGGAGGTGATGGCCGCGCCCGATCTCGACGACTACGAGCTGCGCTGAGGACCGTCGCGGCGGGGCGGACGTTCGATCCGGTCCCGCAGCACGTCGGCCAGGTACTCCACCGCCTCCCGCAGCTCCTGCACCTCGGCCGACCGGGCGGCGAGCCGGGAGGTCACGAGCAGCGCGACGCCGAGACCCGAGCACAGGACCACCGTCATCCCCGCAGAGGCGAGGTAGGGGAGCTGGCGGGCCACCGCCGGCTCGAGGCTGAGGCGCAGGTAGCCCACCACGGCGGCGGCCACCCCGACGCCGAAGGTGAGCATCGCCGCGAACGGTCCCCATCGCCACCAGCGGTTGTTCATCCTCCGCTCCTTCCCGCCGTGTCCCGCCCGGTCGTACCGAGGTAGGTGTTCCGCAGGCGTCGTTGCATGGCCCGCACCCCGGTCCCGGCCGCCTCGTCGACGACCCGGCCCTGCTCGAGCACGTAGGCCCGGTCGGCGAGGTCGAGCGCGGCTACGTTCTGCTCCACCACCAGCATCGTCGTTCCCCGCTCGGCCCGGATCCGGGCCAGCAGCCCGAACACGGACTCGGTGACCACAGGGGACAGGCCGAGGGACACCTCGTCGACGAGCAGCACCCGGGGGTCGCTCATCAGCGCCCGGGCGATGGCCAGCATCTGCTGCTGGCCCCCCGACAGCTGCGCGGCCGGCTGGTCCCGGCGCTCGGCCAGCACGGGGAACACCTCGAACACCTCGGCCATCGTCGCCGCCACGGCGTCCCGGTCGCGCCGGGCGTAGGCGCCGACGACGAGGTTCTCCTCCACCGTGAGCTCGCCCAACAACCCCCGCCCCTCGGGTACCAGGGCCAACCCGGAGGCGACGAGCGCCTCGGGCGCCCAGCCGGTGACGTCCCGGCCCCACAGGCGCACCCGACCGCGGGGACGGCCCAGCAGGCCCATCACGGCCCGCAGGGTCGTCGACTTCCCGGCGCCGTTCACGCCCATGAGCGCCACGATCTCACCCGGCGCCACCCGGAGGGTCACGTCGTGCAGCACCGGCACCGGACCGTACCCGGCCCCCAGCCGCTCCAGCTCCAGCGCCGGCGGGTCGCCGGATCCCGGGGTGGGCGACGGGCCGCTCACCGCAACGCTGCTGCGGCAGACCCGAGGAAGGAGGCGACCACGGCCGGATCGGCGGCCACCGCCTCCGGAGGACCGTCGGTGAGCAGCCGACCCGACTCGAGGCAGTACACCCAGTCGCAGGTCCGGCGGATGAACGGGACGTGGTGCTCGATGACCACCAGGCTGAGGTCGAGCGCGTCGCGCACGGTCACGAGGCGCCCGGCCAACTGCACGGCCTCCTCGACACCCAGCCCGGCCGTGGCTTCGTCGAGCAGGACCAGCTGCGGCCCGGCGGCGAGCACCGCGGCGATCTCGACGAGTCGCATGGTGCCGTAGGGGAGTGCGGCCAACGGGACGTCGGCCACCGGCTCGAGCCCGAAGCAGCGCAGCGCCAGGCGGGCCCGTTCCCGCAGCTCGGTCTCGGTGCGCACGGCTCCGCCGAGGCCCACGATCCCCACCGCGGCGGGGTAGGAGGCCAGCCAGTGCTGGGCGAGCAGGACGTTGTCGAGGACCCGCTCGGCCCGCACCAGGCCGAGATCCTGGAAGGTCCGCCCCACCCCGAGCGAGATGCGGCGGGCCGGGGAGCGTCCCAGCAGCTCGTCGCCGAGGAACCGGACGGATCCGGCGGCCGGGACGAAGCCGGACACCGCGTTGAGGAACGTCGACTTGCCGGCACCGTTCGTGCCGATGAGCCCGACGATCTCACCGCGGCGGACCTCCAGGCTCACCTCGGCGAGCGCCGCGAGCCCGCCGAAACGGACGGTGACCTCCTGTGCCTCGAGCACCGCCGGGGCCGGCATGCGCAGCCGGAGAGGACGATCGACGTCCGTGAGCCGCGCCGGCACGACCGGATCGCCGGTCCGGTCGTGGCTCTCGCCGGTCCCGGCGGCCCGGCGCCGCAGAGGGGCGCGCTCGGCGTACCATCGACCGGCACGCGCCCGCAGCGCCCGGAGCACGCCTCCGAGCCCGCCGGGGGCGACGACCACGACGAGCACCAGCAGGCCCGCCGACAGCATGGGGATCACCCGTTCGGGGGCCAGGTCGCCGGGCAGGCCGGAGATCAGCTGGGGCGCGCCCTTGACGAACAGGGCCGCGGCGATGATCCCGACCGCCGAACCGGTACCCCCGACCACCACGACGGCCACGAGCTGCAGCGATTCGAGCAGCAGGAACGGGTCCTTGGCGGCGATGGTCCCGGCCTTGAGGGCCAGCAGCGCCCCGGCGAGGCCCACCAGCGCCCCCGAGCACGCGTAGGCCAGGAGCTTGGACGCCCCGACCTCCACCCCGAACGCCGCGGCCCGATCCGGGGTGTCGCGCACCGCCGCGAACGCCCGTCCGGCCTTCGTGGCCCGCACCCGGGCCCGGACGGCCAGGGTGAGCGCGACGGCCGCCACCGCCACGAGGTACAGGGCCCGGTCGGTGCGCAGTTCGGCGGGCCGGGGCAGCGTCCGCGTCGCAGCGGTCAGGTCGGTGCGGGTGAAGAGGAACACCTCGGCGAACACCTGGAACGCCAGCGTGGTGATCGCCACCTGCAGACCCCGGATCCGCAGCGACGGGAGGCCCACGAGCGTGGCGGTGGCCGCGGTCACCACCACGGCGACGGCGACCGCGGCGAGCCAGTGCCATCCGCGGCTGCCGGCGTGGACGGCACCGAACGCCCCGATCCCCAGGAACGCCCCGTGGGCCAGCGACAGCTCCCCGGCCCGACCGACGAGCAGATCGAGGCTGAGCGCGGCGACCGCGGTGACGGCCACCCCCACGAGGATCGAGAGGCGCACGGGCGGCAGCGTGCACGACCAGGCGATGCACCCGACGATCACGACCGCGCCGGCGACGGTCGGGGCCACCCGGCGCACGTCAGCGGGCCCCCACGCTGCCGAACAGCCCCTGGGGGCGGAGCAAGAGCATCCCGACCACCAGTGCGAGCACCGCGAGCTCGGCCGAGCCGGACACGCCGGTGGTTCCGGCCACCAGCGACTCGGTGAGTCCCACGAGCAGGCTGCCGGCAATCGCCCCGCCGATGGAGTCGAGCCCGCCGATCACCGCACCGGCCAGGGCCCGCAGCCCGAAGCGGGTCATGGCGAAGGGGGTGAGGCCGCCGAAGGCGGGGGCGAGCAGGGCGGCGGCGAGCCCGGCGAGGGCCCCGGCGGTCATCCAGGCGAAGGCATAGACCCGGTGCACCGGCACGCCCATGAGCCGGGCCACGGTGGGGTCACCCGTGGTGGCCCGCACCGCCAACCCGAAGCGGGTCCGGCTGAAGAACAGGGTCGCGGCCACCGCCACCACGCCGGCGGCGCCGAGGGCGGTGAGGCGCACCGCCGACAGCGTCGCTCCCGTGACGACGATGCGTCCCTCGCCGATCGGTGACGGTGCGAACTGCGTGGCCGTGCCGAAGAGCTCCCGCTCGGTGAGCGCCAGGA
>CALEDW010000085.1 GCA_937949585.1 uncultured Acidimicrobiia bacterium | reverse complement strand
CCGGGCCCGGTCCCGGGCCGCCAACCACACCCGTTCCCCCACCTTGTACGAGATCGCCTGGGCGGGCACCCCGAGGTAGCGGTCGATCTCGGAGGCCATGAACTCGCGGGGGAACCGGGCGCGCTCCACCGCGAACTCCAGGGCCCGCTCCGGGGTCCAACGCTCGCCGGCCCGGAAGTCGGTGTCGGGCGGGATCGGGAGGTCGAGGTGCAGCCCGAGGTCGACCACGACCCGGACCGCCCGCAGCGCCTGGCTGCGAAGCATGCCGAGTTCGTGGTCGGGCACCTCGAGGAACCCGAGCTCACCCATCAGGCGTTCCGCGTAGAGCGCCCAGCCCTCACCGTGCCCGGCGACCCAGGCCAGGGTTCGCTGGTAGCGGCTGAGCCGGTCGGCGAGCAGCCGCACCCAGCCCAGCTGGAGGTGGTGTCCGGGGACCGCCTCGTGGTAGCAGACCGATACCTCGCCCCACAGCGGGAACCACGTCCGACCGAGCGTGGGGTACCAGGTGCGACCGGGCCGGGAGAAGTCCTCGCTGGGCGGGGTGTAGTACATCGCCGCCGCGCCCCCGGCCGGGGCGAGGCAGGCCTCCACCCTGCGCAGCGGCGCCGGGATGTCGAAGTGGCGGCCGTCGAGCTCGTCGATGGTGCGGTCGATGAGCTCCTGCAGCCAGGCCACGAAGCGCTCCGGGCCTTCGATTCCCCGGGACGGGTCGGTGTCGAGCAGATCGACGATCTCGGCGAGCGTCGCCCCCGGCCGGATGCGTTCGATCACCCGCCCGGTGGCCGCGTCGATGCGGCGGACCTCCTCCCAGCCCCAGGCGTACAGCTCGTCGAGGTCGAGCGCGGCGCCGCACCAGTGGCGCAGCCAGACCGCGTACCGTTCCCGGCCGACCCCGTCCCGGTCGGTCGCCCGAGGTGCGAGCTCGTCGCGCAGGAAGCGGGCCAGCGCGGCGTAGGCCTCGACGGCCCGCCCGGCGTGCCGCTCCAGCGCGGCCCGCAGCCCCGCGTCGTGCAGGCCGAGGCGGTCGTAGGCGTCGACGAAGCGCAGGAAGTAGGGCCGGGTCGCGGCCGGGTCGGTCCCCGACCACACCTCGGCCTGGCGGGCGCAGGCCAGGACCTGCCGGACGCTGGGCACGAGCCCGGCCGCGGCGCCCGCCCGGTAGGCGGCGGTGAGGCCGGCGAGGGCCTCGGGCACCCGGGCCAGGCGGGCGGCGACCACGGCGAGGTCGTCGGCGCCGTCGGTCGGCATCAGGTCGAAGGCCTGACGGATCTCCTGGATCGGCGACTGCAGCACGTTGCACCAACGGAGGTGCTCGCCCAACTCGTGGAGCTCGAGCCGGCCGGAGAGGCGATCGCGCATCACCGTTGCGGCCAGCCGGTCGGCGTCGTCCTCCTCCGGGGCCCGTCGCAGCGCGGCCAGCGTCGCCCGGTCGTGATCGGCCCGCTCGTCGGCCCCGTCGGGGGAGTAGTCGGTGAGCTCGGCCTCGTGCCCGGAGATGCCCTCCAGGGTGGCGGCGACCGGGTCGAGCGCGCCGTGGCGCTCGACGTAGCGGTCGGCGATCGCGAACATCTCGGACCCAACGCCCATGGCTGCCCCCCGGTCCGGCGATCCGGGGATCATACGGGACCTGCGGTAGCGTGCCCGTCGATCGACGGCGCCGGCGACGGAGGGACGATGCCCGACCAGCCCTCGGGGGCCACCCGCACCGAGACCGACAGCATGGGCCCGATCGAGGTCCCCGCCGACCGGTACTGGGGGGCCCAGACGCAGCGGTCGCTGCACCACTTCTCGATCGGCGCCGACCGGATGCCAGCCGCCGTGATCCGGGCGATGGCGGTGCTGAAGAAAGCCGCGGCGCTGGCCAACCGTGACCTCGGCAAGCTCGGGGAGCGGGAGGCGTCGCTCATCGTGGAGGCGGCCGACGAGATCCTCGCCGGGCACCTCGACGACCAGTTCCCCCTCTACGTGTGGCAGACCGGGTCGGGCACGCAGACCAACATGAACGTCAACGAGGTGATCGCCAACCGGGCCAACGAGCTCGCCGGTGCGCCGCGGGGGGCGAAGGCGCCCGTGCACCCCAACGACCACGTGAACATGTCGCAGTCGTCGAACGACACGTTCCCGACGGCGATGAACGTCGCCGCGGTGACCGAGGTCACCCGCCGGCTGCTCCCCGCCCTGCGGGCGCTGCGCGACGCCCTGGAGGCGAAGGCCGAAGCGTTCGCCGGGATCACCAAGATCGGCCGCACCCATCTGCAGGACGCGGTCCCGCTCACGCTCGGACAGGAGTTCTCCGGCTACGTCGCACAGCTCGACGGGGGCCTGCGGCGGGTGGAGCTCGCGCTCGAGGGATGCCACGACCTCGCCATCGGTGGTACCGCGGTCGGGACCGGCCTCAACACCCACCCCGAGTTCGCGGAGCGGGCCGCGGAGCGCATCGCCGAGCTCACGGGCCTGCCCTTCCGCAGTGCCCCGAACAAGTTCGCGGCGCTCGCCGCGCACGACGACCTCGTGTTCCTCAGCGGCGCGCTGCGGGCCTTGGCCGCCGCGCTCCACAAGATCGCCAACGACATCCGCTGGCTGGGCTCTGGTCCCCGCGCCGGTCTCGGGGAGCTGGTGCTGCCCGAGAACGAGCCCGGGTCTTCGATCATGCCCGGCAAGGTGAACCCGACGCAGGCGGAGGCCCTCACGATGGTGTGCGTCCAGGTGATGGGGGCGGACACCGCGGTCGGGGTGGCGGGAGCGCTGGGGAACTTCGAGCTCAACGTCTACAAGCCGGTCATCATCTACAACGTGTTGCACGCCACCCACCTGCTCGCCGACGCCTGCACGAACTTCCGCCGCTTCTGCGTGGAGGGGCTGGAACCGAACCGGGAGCGCATCGCCGAGCACCTGCGCAACTCGCTCATGCTCGTCACGGCGCTGAACCCGGTGATCGGGTACGACAAGGCCGCCGAGATCGCCAAGAAGGCGCACCGAGAGGGCACCACGCTGCGGGAGGCGGCACTGGCCCTCGGCTACCTCACCGCGGAGGAGTTCGACGCCGCGGTCCGACCGGAGGAGATGACCCACCCGTGAACGTCCACGACGTCGAGATCGCCGACCTGGAGGGCGAGCCCCGCCGCCTGGGCGACTGGGCCGGCCGGACGCTGCTGCTCGTGAACGTCGCGTCGCGCTGCGGGCTCACCCCCCAGTACGAGGGGCTCCAGCGGCTGCACGAACGCTACGGGCCGCACGGGTTCGCCGTCCTGGGCTTCCCGTGCAACCAGTTCCTCGGCCAAGAGCCGGGCACGCCGGCGGAGATCCGGGAGTTCTGCACCACCACCTACGGGGTGACCTTCCCGCTGTTCGAGAAGATCGAGGTGAACGGCGCCGGCCGCCACCCGCTCTACGCCCGGCTCGTCGAGCACCCCGACGCCGGGGGCTACACGGGTGACGTCCGCTGGAACTTCGAGAAGTTCCTCGTCGACCGCGACGGCGAGGTGATCGCCCGCTTCGAGCCGACCGTCACCCCCGACGACCCGGCGCTCATCGCCGCGGTGGAGGCGGCGCTCTCCGGGGCCCGCAGCGGCTGATCCGGCCCGGGCTCAGCCCGCCGCACTCCCGACGGCCCCGCCGGACCGGGCCGGCTCGCCGACGAGCGGGAAGTGGCAGGCCACGAAGTGGCCGTCGGCGACGGGGCGGATCGTCGGTTCCTCGGCCGCGCAGCGGTCGGTCGCCCGGGGGCAGCGGGTCCGGAACCGGCACCCCGACGGCGGGGCCAGGGGAGAGGGGATCTCACCGCCGATCCCCTCGACGTCCCGCCGGGGGGCGTCGGGGTCGGGTACGGGGATCGCGGCGAGCAGCGCTGCGCTGTACGGGTGGGCCGGTGCCTCGTAGAGCACGTCGGGAGGGGCGATCTCGCAGATCTTGCCGAGGTACATCACCGCCACCCGGTCGCTCACGTTCTTCACCACCGCCAGGTCGTGGGCGATGAAGATGAGGGTCAGCCCGTAGCGGGCCTTCATGTCCTGCAGCAGGTTGAGGATCTGGGCCTGCACCGACACGTCGAGCGCGGAGACCGGCTCGTCGCAGATGAGCAGGCGCGGCTCGGTCATCACCGCCCGGGCGATGGAGATCCGCTGGCACTGCCCGCCGGAGAACTCGTGCGGGCGCCGCCCCCCGGCCTGGTCGGGGTCGATCCCGACCGTCTCCAGGACGTCTCGGGCCTTGGCCTGGCGTTCGGCCTTGGTTCCCTGCCCCCAGATCGCCAGCCCCTCCACCACGATGTCCCGTACCCGGCGGCGGGGGTTGAGCGACGAGATCGGGTCCTGCAGGATCATCTGCATCTTCGGGCGCACCCGGCGCAGCGCCTCCCCCCGGAGCTCGGTGAGGTCGCGACCCTCGAACACGACCCGCCCTGCCGTCGGCGGCGGAAGCTGCATCACCGCCCGCCCGGTGGTGCTCTTCCCGCACCCGGATTCCCCGACCAGGCCCAGCGTCTCGCCGGGCGCAACGTCGAAGCTGACGTCGCTCACCGCGTGCACCCGCAGGCCGGAGCGGCCCACCGGGAACTCGACCCTCAGGTGCTCCACCCGCAGCAGCACCTCATCCGGGTCGCGCAGGTGGGCGGTGCCGGAGCCTGCCATCACCCGATCCCCCGGGGCGACGGACGTCCGGCCGCCTCGTTGCGCCGGCGGGCCTCCAGCGCTTCGGGGCTGCCGACCGGGAACCAGCAGCGGAACTCGTGCCCCGGCGCGGCCGCCGGGCGGAGCGGCGGCTCCTCCTGCCGGCAGCGGTCCTGCACGTAGGGGCAGCGGGGGCTGAAGCGGCAGCCCCGGGGCGGGTTGATGAGGTTGGGGGGACGGCCGCCGATGGTGCGCAGCCGGGTGTGGCTGGGGTCGGTGAGCTTGGGGATGGAGCGCAGCAGCGCCTCGGTGTAGGGCATCTTCACGTCCCGGAACAGCGTCCGGGTCGGTGCCCGCTCCACGATCTGGCCGGCGTACATCACCGCGATGTGATCGGCGCGGTTGGCCACGACCCCGAGATCGTGGGTCACGAGGATCATCGCCATGTAGCGCTCCCGCTGCTGGGCCTGCAGCAGATCGAGGATCTGGGCCTGCACCGTGACGTCGAGCGCGGTGGTCGGCTCGTCGGCGAACAGCAGCTTGGGGCCGCAGGCGATCGCGATGGCGATCATCACCCGTTGCCGCATCCCGCCCGACAGCTCGTGGGGGTACTGGCGCATCCGGCGTTCCGGTTCGGGGATCCCCACCGAGCGCAGCAGCGCCACGGCCGTCTCCCGTGCGTAGGCCTTGGTGATGTCGAGGTGGTGCAGCAACGCCTCGGTGATCTGGTTCCCGATGCGCATCACCGGGTTGAGGCTCGTCATCGGGTCCTGGAACACCATGGCCATCTGGGCTCCCCACAGCTCCCGCAGCTCGGAGGTGGTGGCGTCGATGAGCTCACGGCCCTCGAACCGCACCGACCCGTGCCGGATCACGTTGTGGCGGGGCAGCAGCCCCATGATGGAGCGGGACAGCACGGTCTTGCCGGAGCCCGACTCGCCCACCACGCCGAGGGTGCGGCCCTGCTCCAGCGTGAACGTCACGCCGTCCACCGCCCGGACCACGCCCCGGTCGGTGCGGAAGTGGGTGTGCAGGTCGCTGACCTCCAGCAGCGGCCCGTCGAGGGTGGCCGTCGGGTAGCGCCCCTCGGCGGCGACGGGGCGGACCCGGCGGCGAATCACAGCGCGCTCTCCCGTACGTCGAACCGGGCGCGGACCAGGTCGCCGAGGTA
>CALEDW010000084.1 GCA_937949585.1 uncultured Acidimicrobiia bacterium | reverse complement strand
GCCCGGTGTGGCGGCGCCGGGTCCGCGCCCGCGCCCACGTCGGTGCGGGGAACGGCGTTCGGGTCGGCGGGCACTGCCCGTGCGTAGCACAGCCGGCAGCGGCCCGGCCGGGCAGCCCGGCGTCTGCTCAGGCCGCCGGCGCGCCGGCCCCCCGCAGGTCGAGGGTCTCGCCGCCGGCGTCGAGGCGTGCCCGCCATGCGGCCTCGAGCGCCGTGGTGTCCCGCTGGTGCGGGTGGAAACCCCGCCGCTCGTAGTCGCGCAAGCGGCGGCGGACCTCTGGTCCGACCAGCGCGGATCGGCGGAACGTCTGCCAGCTGGTGCGCAGCGCCCCGGGCCGGTGGGCCGCGGGGTCGCGGCACAGCGACACGAGCGTCGCCGCGGCGATGAAGGCCACGAAGCCGATCCGGGCCGCTTTCATCGTGAGGATACGCAGGGTCTCCCCACCGCCGACGGTGCGGTACACGTCGAAGGCCACCGCCTTGTGCTCGAGCTCCTCGAGCGCGTGCCAGCAGAGCAGGGCCTTCAGCGCCGGGGCGCTGAGGCGCTGCCGGGTGCCCGCATCGGTGAGCAGCAGCTCGGCCAGCGTCGCGGTGACGTGCTCGAACGCAGCGGTGAGCGCGAGGTTGGCCTTCGCCGGGGCGATGCGCTCGCGCAGGCGCAGCAGCCGGTCGGTGAGGCGGGCGACGCCGACGGTGGGGTACCCGAGCTCGGCCAGGCGCGCGTTGCAGGCGTCGTGCGCCCGGCTGTGGGTGGCCTCCTGGCCGATGAAGCCCTGCACCACCCGGGCGAGCCCCGGGTCGGCGATGCGATGGCGGAACCGGCGCACGGACCGCACGAAGAAGTCCTCGCCGGGCGGGAACACCGCCGAGAGCGCGGCGACGAGGTGGCTGGAGATCAGGTCGTCGGTGAGACGCCGGTCGAGGCCGTCGAAGGCGGCGTCGAGGCGCACGCGGCGCACCCGCACCGTGGGGGTGCCGGCCGTGTCGGCGACGGGGGGCCGGCCGGGGGCGAGGCTGCTCACGGGCCGAACTTGTACCATGAAACTAGAAAATCATTCAACTTCTCAAAATCGCTAGCCTGCCCGTGTGACCGGGACCACCCATCCGCCGACCACTCGGGGGGAGCGCACCCGGAGGGCGGTCCTCGACGCGGCCGTGGCCCGGTTCGGGCGCGACGGCTACCGGGCGACCTCGGTGGCCGACGTCGCCCGCGACGCCGGGGTCGGCGGCACCGTGCCCTACGCCTACTTCCCCTCGAAGGAGGCACTGTTCCTCGCTGCGGTCGACGAAGACGCCGCAGCGGTGATCGCCGAGGGCGTCGCGCACCTCGCCGCCCGCCGGCTGCGCCGCTGGCGGGCGACGCTGCTGCCCACCCTGCTCGGCGCCCTCGACCGCCACCCCCTCGCCCGGCGCCTGCTCGCCGGGTTGGAGCCGGAGGTCACGGCCCGGGTGCTGGAGGTCCCGGCCCTCGCCGAGCTGCGCGCCGGTGTGGCCGAGCGACTCGCCGCCGAGCAACGGGCCGGGACGGTCCGCACCGACGTCGACGCCGTCACGCTCGCCAACGGCCTGGTGACGATCATCCTGTCGCTGCTCATGTCGGTGACCCAGCTCGGGACGGACGTCGCGGTCCGCTACGCCGACGACGTCGGCGCCGTGCTCGACGCCGCGCTGGCCCCGCCCCGCCGGGCGGCCGGACGGCGATGAGCGGCCGTCCGCCGCCGGTCGGCGCCGAGCGGCTGGCGGCGGCGTGCCGCCGCCACCGGGGCGTCGAGGGCACCGTCACCGACCTGCGCCGCCACTCCGGCGGCGCCTCCCGGGAGACGTGGTCGTTCACCTTCACGCCCGCAGGCGCCGGCGCGGGCCCGGCCCGGCGCCTGGTGCTGCGCCGCGACCCCACACGCACCACCTTGGGGGCCGACCGGGCCACCGAGTATCGGCTGCTCGCCGCGGGCGGCGCCGCCGGCGTGCCGGTCCCGCGGGTGCGGTTCCTGCTGCAGGGCGACGACGACCTCGGCGACGGGTTCGTGATGGACCACGTCGACGGTGAGACCATCCCCCGCCGGATCCTGCGTGACGAGCCGTTCGCCGCGGTGCGACCGCACCTGGCGGCCCAGTGCGGCCGGATCGCCGCGGCGATCCACACCGTCGCCCTCGAGACCCTCCCCGCGCTCGAGGTGCTCGACGCCCCCACCCAGCTGGAGCGGCACCGGTCGCTGCTCGACGCCCTCGGCGATCCGCACCCTGCGTTCGAGCTGGGCCTCGCCTGGCTCGCCGAGCACCTCCCGGCCCCCACCACGCCGCGCCTGGTGCACGGCGACTTCCGCAACGGGAACTTCGTCGTGGGCGCCGAGGGGATCCGGGCCGTGCTCGACTGGGAGCTCGCCCACCTCGGCGACCCCACCGAGGACCTCGGCTGGCTCTGCGTGCGCTCCTGGCGGTTCGGGCGCGACGACCGCCCGGCGGGAGGGTTCGGCTCCCGCGCCGAGCTGCTGGACGCCTACGCCGCCGCCGGCGGGCACGAGGTCGGCGAGGCCGACCTGCACGTCTGGGAGGTGATGGGCACCCTGCGGTGGGGCCTCATCTGTCAGCTGCAGTGCCAGGCGCACCGCCAAGGCCTGCTGCGCTCGGTGGAGCTCGCGGCGCTCGGCCGCCGGGTGGCCGAGCAGGAGTGGGACCTGCTGGCACTCATCGACGCGGGCGCCGGGCCGGGCCGGAGGCACCCGGCCCGGACGGGCCCCGCGCCGGACGCCCGCCCGGGCCCCGCACTCGGCGCCCCGGCGGACTCCGGCCCGCGCGGGAGCGGGCCGGCCCGGCCGTCCGCGCCGGCGCCCGGGGTCGCAGCGCCGGGCGCTCACCCACCCGGGGTGATCCACGACCCACCGTCGGCCGCCGAGCTGGTGGGCGCGGTGCGGGAACTGCTGAGCCGCGACGTGCTGGAGGTCACCGAGGGCCGGCTGCGGTTCCACGTCCGGGTGGCGGTCAACGTGCTGGGGATGGTGGAACGGGAGCTCACCGGGGACCCCGCCACCACCACCGAGCTCGTCGCCCGGCTCGGGGCCCTCACCGCCGACCTCGACGGCACCGACATCCCGGCCCGGCTCGCGGCGCTGGCCGGCGCGGTCCGCACCGGGCGGATCGCCGCCGACGACCCGGCGTTGCGCGCCTTCGTGACCGACCTGGTGCGGGCCAAGCTGGCGGTGAGCAACCCCGGCTACGCCGACCCGACCGACCCCGCCGACCCGACCGACCCCGCCGACCCGCCGGAGGCCTGAGTGCGCATCGCCACCTGGAACGTGAACTCGCTGCGGGCCCGCCTGCCCAGGGTGGAGGAGTGGCTGGCCTACGCCGCACCCGACGTCTGCTGCCTGCAGGAGACGAAGCTCGCCGACGACCGCTTCCCGGCCCTGGCCTTCGAGGCGCTCGGCTACTCCTGCGCCCACCACGGTCAGGGGCAGTGGAACGGGGTGGCGATCCTGTCGCGGGTCGGCCTCGACGACGTCGGCGTCGGCTTCGAGGCCGAGGGCCTGCCCGTCGATCCCTACGAGGGCGACGCCCGGGTGCTGGCCGCCACCTGCGGCGGGGTGCGGGTGGTCTCGGTGTACGTCCCCAACGGGCGTGAGGTCGGCAGCGACTTCTACGAACGCAAGCTGGCGTGGCTGGCCCGCCTGCGTGACTGGCTGGACGCCGCGTACCGCCCGGGCGACGAGCTGGTGGTGGCCGGCGACTTCAACGTCGCCCCGACCGACCGGGACGTGTGGGACCCGGCCGCCTACGCCGGCGCGACGCACGTCACCGAGCCGGAGCGGGCCGCGCTCCGCGCGCTCGAGGCCTGGGGGCTCACCGACGCGTTCCGGATCGTCTACCCCGAGGTGCCGGGGCTGTTCACCTACTGGGACTATCGGGGCGGTGACTTCCACCAGCACCGCGGGATGCGCATCGACCTGGTGCTCGTCACCGAGCCGCTGGCCCGCCGGGTGCGCTGGGCTCTCGTCGACCGCAACGCCCGCAAGGGCAAGCAGCCCTCTGATCACGCCCCGGTGATCGTGGACCTCGACGACTGACCACCCGGGCGACGGCGGTGGCCCGGGCGGTGGCCCGATCGGCCGCCGGGCCGGCCCATCGTCCCGCTCAGCCGTCCCGGCGCAGTTGGGCGGTCAGGTGGCGGGTCGTCTCCACCCCCACGGCCGCCATGTCGAGCGTGTAGCGCAACACCCCGGCACCGGGATCGAGCTCGAAGCGGCGAACGAGCGCGTCCACCTGCTTGGCGGTGGGACTGTTCACCACGGTGGCGCTCGCCGCCTCGAGCCGCCACCCCCCAGGGGCGCGCTGCAGCGTGCCGACGCCGAGCTCGAGGTGGCCGGTGGGGATGGCGATCACCAGCTCCACCGTCCCGTCGCCGACCCATCGCCACCAGCCGGTCTCGGAGTGCAGCGGCGTACCGGGGGCCTGCGGCCCGGTCTCGGCCCAGGTGCGGCTCTCGTAGCGCAGGAACGGCTTCGGGGTGAGGGCGAGGACCAGCTCCTCCCGGTAGGTGAACGGCTCGATGGTGGGGTAGGTGCCCCGACCGGTGCCCGACCATGTCCCGGCCCAGGCGGCGAGGTCGCCGGCCGGCGCTCCGTCCGGGGTGGGCGTCGGATCGCTCATGTGAACGTCAACGCCCGGCGGGCCAGTGCGGGCACCCCCTCCTCGAGCAGCGCGAAGAGCGGGTCGTCGGCGGTGCCGGCCCGGTAGCGGGCGTAGGAACCCTCCATGACGCACGCCAGCTTGAACAGCGCCAACACGCAGTAGAAGCGAAGGTGGGTGAGGTCGGCGCCGGCGCGGGCGGCGTAGCGCTCGGCCAGCTCGTCACGGGTCGGCATCGGGCCGTGTCCCGCCAGTGCCAGGTTCGTCCCTCCGAAGGGGGCGTCCTCACCCGGCTCGACCCACGTTCCGAGCAGCCAGCCGAGGTCGACGAGCGGGTCCCCGATCGTGGACTGCTCCCAGTCGAGCACCGCCACCGGGGAGACCGGCAACCTGTCGGCCACCATCACGTTGTCGAGCTTGTAGTCGCCGTGGATGATCGCCGGCGGTCGCGGCGGCGGCAGGTGGTCCGCGAGCCACCGCGCCGCCTCGTCCACCTCCGGCAGCGGACGGGTGCGGTACCGCTCGAGCTGGCCGATCCAGCGCGGCACCTGCCGTTCCAGGTAGCCGTCGGGCCGCCCGAACCCCTCGAGGCCCACCGCGCGCCAGTCGGTGCCGTGCAGGTCGGCGAGCACGTCGACGAGCATCCCGCCGAACGCGGCCGGGACGCCGTCGTCGCCCCGCAGCCCGGCGGGGAGGCGTTCCCGCACCACCACGCCGTCGAGGCGGCGCATGAGGCAGAACGGCGCGCCGATCACCTCGGGATCGGTGCACAGCGCCACCGGTTCGGGCACCGGCACCGAGCCCGAGCGCCGGACCGCCGCGATCACGCGGTGTTCCCGGGCCACGTCGTGGGCGGTGGGCGACAGCGGTGTGCGGGGCGGGCGGCGCAGCACGAGGTCGAGCTCCGCCCGTCTCACCGAGAACACCTCGTTGGAGTGTCCGGTGGTGATCCGCTCCACGTGCAGCGGTGCGCCGGGGGCCAGGCCCACCGCATCCATCCAGACCGCGAGCCGTGCCGGGTCGACCAGCCCGTCGAGGCCGCGGTGGCGCCTGCGGTCGTCCACGATCGGCGGATCCTACGGCCCGCTCGCCGCGACCGTCCCGACCGCAGGCGTCGGGTCAAGCGGCGCTCAGTTGCGGTCCGTCTCCATGGAGAGGAAGACGAGGAAGACGAACAGCATGAGGATCAACGGGCTCATGTAAATGAGGAAGAGGATCATCCCCGCCACCACGACCAGCCAGCCGATGGCATACAGGATCAGCCCGATGAACCCCGCGACCCAGACACACGGCATCAGCACGAGGTTGAAGAACAGCCGCCGCCACAGGGCTTCGTCGGGAAACCCCGAGGACGTCGCGTACGAGGCGAACCGGCGCCAGGCGCGTGCCGCCGCCCGGCCGGTGGCACGCGCCGCCGCACCGACCCGCTCTGCGGTGCGCCGGCCCGCCGTCCGCACCCCCCGCGCGGCGGCCCCGGCTGCCCGGAGGACCCGGCGCGCGAGCCGCCGCCTGATCCCACCTGCGGCTCCACCCGCAGCTCCACTCGCACCCCTGCCCGCGCCCCTGCCCATACGCCCGCCCTTCTGCGCTCGGACCTTCCGTCCCCGGCCGAACGCCCGGCGGCATTCCCTGCCGCACCCCCCGCCGAACCGTGAGGTCCCCCGGGCCGCCCGCCGGCCCGACCGTGGGCCTCCGGCCCGGGATCACCCGCCCTGGGATCACCCGCCCTGGGATCACCCGCGTGCCCGGCGCCGCGAGGGTACCGGGGGCTGTGACACCCGCCCGGCCGCTACCGTGCCGGCGTGGACGATGTGCCGGAGCGCCCCGAACCGGCTCCGCACCCGCACCACCCGCACCTGCACCGGGCCTGGCACATGGCGGTGCCGATCCTGCTCGGCGGGATCCTCGTGGCCCTGGTGGTGATCATCGTGCTGCTGGCCACCGCCGAGGACGAGGATTCCGGCAAGCTCGCCCCGATCGCCACCACGGCGACCGCCGGGCCGCCGACCACCACGGCGCCGGCCCCGACGACCGCGCCGGTCGACGAGCGCACCGACGAGTTGGTGGCCCGGCGCTTCTTCGACGCCTGGGCGGCCGGGGACGCGGCGGCCGCGCGCCGGTGGGGGACCTCCGGGGCGATCGAGCAGGCCTTCGACGTGCCGAACCGGCTCGCCGCGGACCTGGCGTTCACGACCTGCCGGCGCGACGGGGACTCGGTGCGCTGTACCTGGGCCGGCCCCGCGGGCCGCATGGTCCTCGTCGTCGCCGGCGGCGGCGGGACCGAGGTGCAGGTGGTGGCCGCCGAGTTCCGACCCGGCTGATCCCGCACCGGACGCCGGGCCGACCGGTCGTCGTCCGCGACCGGCACGACCCGCGTCGGGGACCGCGGGTCAGCCGCGGGCCTGCAACGCCTCGAGCAGCTTCGGCACCACCTTGTGCACGTCACCGACGATTCCGAGGTCGGCCACCGAGAAGATCGGGGCCTCGCCGTCCTTGTTCACGGCGATGATGTGGTCGGAACCCTTCATGCCCACCATGTGCTGGGTGGCGCCCGAGATTCCGAGCGCGATGTACACCTTCGGCTTGACCGTCTTGCCGGTCTGGCCCACCTGTTTGGAGTAGGGCACCCATCCCGCGTCGACGATCGCCCGGGAGGCGCCCGATGCCCCGCCGAGCAGCTTGGCCAACGGTTCGACGAGCTGCTCGTAAGCCTCGGCCGACCCCAGCCCTCGGCCGCCGGACACCACGATGCTCGCCTCCTCGAGCTTGGGTCCTTCCCGCTCCTCCACGTGGCGGGCCAGCACCGTGGCCTCCCCGGCCCGTCCGAGCTCGAGGCCGCTCACCGGTACCACCGCCGCCGCCCCTCCTCCCGCGGGCTCGGCCGAGAACGACTTCGGGCGGATCGCCGCCAGGTAGGGCTTCGGACCCTCGAACACCGCGTCGACCAGCGTGTTGCCGCCGAAGATCGCCGTGCCGACCTTCACGGTGTCGCCGTCGACGGTGAGCGACGAACCGTTGGTGAGCACCGGCCGGTCGAGACGGGCGGAGAGGCGGGCGATCGCGTCCCGTCCGTCGTACGTCTGCGCGAACAGGATGATGTCGGGCCGGTGTTCGTCGACGAGCGCGGCGATCGCCGCCGCGCCCACGACCCCCACGAGCCGGTCGCCGACGTCGGCGGCGTACAGCGTGGTGACCCCGTACTCGCCGAGCGGGCCGGCCAGCGCGTCGGCGTTCGACCCGGCGTAGACACACTCGACGGTGTCGGCGAGTTCCCGGGCCTTGGTGCACAGCTCGAGGGTCGCCGTGCTCGGCGCGTCCCCTTCTGCCTCGGCGAAGATCCAGATCTTCATCACGGCTCCCTCAGACGACCTTCAGCTCCTCGAGGAACGCGACGATCCGCTCGTGGGCGGTGCCGTCGTCCTCGATCTTCTCCCCGGCCTGCCGGGCCGGCGCGGCGGCGACGTTCACGATCCGCTGACGGGGCGCCAGGTCGTCGGGCCCCAGCCCCAGATCGGCTGTGGTCACCTGGTCGACCGGCTTGTTCTTCGCCGCCATGATCCCCTTGAACGACGGGTAGCGGGGTTCGACCACGCCGGCCGTGACGCTCACCACCGCCGGCAGCGGCGCCACCACGTCGTCGTAGCCGGCTTCGGTCTGACGCTGGATCTGGGCTTTGCCGTCGGCGAGCTCGACGTGCTTGGCGAACGTGAGCGACGGCCACCCCAGCAGTTCGGCGATCTGGGCCGGCACGGTCCCGGTGTAGCCGTCGGTGGACTCGGTGGCGGCGAGCACCAGGTCGACGGCGCCGGCGCGCTCGACACAGCGGGCCAGCACTTTGGCGGTGGTGAGCGCATCGGCACCGTGCAGGGCGTCGTCGGACACGAGGATCGCCCGGTCGGCACCCATCGCCAGCGCCTGGCGCAACCCCGAGACTTCCTGGTTCGGGACCATCGAGACCAGGATCACCTCCCCCTCGCCGGCGGCGTCGCGCAGCTGCAGGGCCATCTCCACCCCGTAGGAGTCGGACTCGTCGAGGATGAGCTTCCCCTCCCGCTTCAGCGTGTGGTCGGGGTTGAGCTCTCCCGGCACGGCCGGGTCGGGGATCTGCTTCACGCAGACGACGACGTTCATGGCTCTCCCACTACTCCGGGCGCGCCCGGCCACCCGGGCGGCGCAGGTGTGGAGAGATTCTGACCCGCGCCGGGTCGCGGTGTCGAAGCGGACGCCCCGGCCACCGGTCCCGGTGCACCCCGAACCGGACCGGCACCGGCCGGCCGCCGCGGACGTGGCGGGTACCGTCGGGCGGTGCGCGGCGGTGCCGATGTCGACGTCCTCGTGGTGGGGGCCGGCCCCGCCGGCGCCGCCGCCGCCATCACCGGGGCGCGCCGCGGCGCCCGCGTGGCGCTCGTCGACCGGGCGCGCTTCCCCCGCGACAAGACCTGCGGCGACGGCCTCACCGCCGAGGCGCTGCGGCTCCTCGAGACCCTCGGCGTCGACCTGCCGGCCGGGTCGGCGCAGGCGGTGCGCTGCGTGGTGCTCGTCTCTCCCCGCGGACGCCGCGTGCAGCTGCCGATGCCCGGCGACGGGTGGCACGCGGCCGTCGTCGCCCGCCGCGATCTCGACCACCGGCTCGTCCGCACCGCCGCCGCCGCGGGCGTGCAGGTGGTGGAGGGCGCCGAGGTGACCGAGGTGCACCCCGAGCGCGACGGGGTGACGGTCGTCACCGCCGACGGCACCGCGCAGCGGGCGCGCTGGGTGGTGGCCGCCGACGGGTCCTGGTCCACGCTGCGACGCCTGCTGGGCGGCGCGCCGTACCGCCCGGGGCTCGGGGGCTGGACGGCCTTCCGGCGCTACGTGCGCGGCATCGGCGACGACCGGCTCTGGGTGCTCTTCACCGCCGAGCTGCTCCCCGGCTACGCGTGGGTGTTCCCCCTGCCGGGCGGCCGGGCCAACGTGGGGTTCGGGGTGCCCCGGGACTCGGCGGTCCCCGGCCGCACCCTCACCCGCCGCTGGCGGGAGCTGTGGCAGGGCCCGCTCGCCGAGGTGCTCGGCCCGAACGTCGAGGCCGACGACCGCGACCGGGCCTGGCCGATCCCCACCGACTTCCGTCCCGAGTGCCTGGCCGCCGGGCGGGTGCTGTTCGCCGGCGACGCCGCCGGGGTGGTCGACCCGATGACCGGGGAGGGCATCGCCCAGGCCCTGGCCACCGGCATCGCGGCGGCCCGGGCGGTCACTGCCCCCCATGCGGACCCGGCCGGCGCCGGCGACCCGGCCGCCGAGGCCGATCGGGTCGCGGCCGTGTACCGGCGGGCGGTGGTCGATCGTCTCGGCACCGACCTTCGCCTCGCCGCCGCGCTCGGACGGGTGCTCGCCCACCCGCTCGGGGCGAACGCCGCACTCGCGGCCGTGGACACCTGCGACTGGACCCGGCGCTGCTTCGCCCGCTGGATGTTCGAGGACTACCCCCGAGCCCTGCTTGCGACGCCCCGTCGGTGGCGGCGGGGGGTGTTCCGCCCGCCCGGCGCATCCCTGCGACCGGGCGCGCCGCCGCTCAGCCCAGGCGCAGCGGGCTGAGCGCGGGCGGCCCGTCCGGCTCCACCAACACCTTCACCTGCTCGTCGGGTCGGCCCAGCGCCGTGAACGCCTCGTCCAGGCCGTCGAGACCGACCCGGCCGGTGACCATCGGCCCCACGTCGAGCTCCCCCTCGGCGATACGCCGCAGAGTCCCGACGAACTCGTGGGGCTGGTAGCCGAACGCGAAGCGCAGGTCGAGCTCCTTCACCACCCCCACCAACGGCAGGATCCGGTCCTCTTCCATGCAGACCCCCACCACGACCACACGGGTCTGGGGGGGAACGTCACGCATGATCCGGTCGATGACCCCCGGCACCCCCACCGCCTCGAACACCACCGGTCGGCGCGCCCCGCCGATACGCCGCCATGCCTCGATCGCCGGTTCGGCGGCCGGGTCGACCACCTCGTGCGCGCCGAGCCGGACGGCCAGGGCCCGCCGCGCCGGGGAGAAGTCGGCGGCCACCACCGGCTCCACCCCTGCGGCCCGGGCTGCGGCGATGACGGCCAGGCCGATCGGCCCGCAGCCCACCACCAGCGCCCCGTCGCCCGGGGCGAGCTCCCCCCGGGCCACGGCGTGCACCCCGACCGCCGTCGGTTCGGTGAGCGCGGCGAGGCGGGGGTCCATCCCGTCGGGCACCTTGACGCACAGCGCGGCGCTGAGGCGCATCCGCTCGGCGTACGCACCGCCGTAGGCGTTCGAAAACCCGATCGGCACCAGACCGGTGGGGGTGAGCACCACCGGGATCGAGACGGCCAGGTCGCCGGGCCGCACCCCGACCCCGTCGGTGCCGGGACCGAGCTCCAGGACTTCCACGCAGAACTCGTGGCCCATCACGAAGTCACCCTCGGGGTCGAACGCCGGGGCGCCGCCGTCCGTACCCGACATCGCAGCGGCGAGCTCGCCGAAGGAGGAGGCGTGGGTGAGGGTGTGCAGATCGGACCCGCAGATCCCGCAGGCCCGAACCGCCGCCACCAGTTCGCCGGGACCCGGCTCCGGGTCGGGCAGGTCTTCCACCACCAGCCGGCCCTGCCGGGCCAACGCCGCACGCACGCCTCATGCTGAGCCCGTCTTGACCGGGCGGTCAAGTGGGCCCCACGCTTGCCCCATGATCGACTTCACGCTCTCGCCCGAGCTGGAGGAGCTGCGAACCCGGGTGCGGGACTTCATCCAGACCGTCGTGCGTCCCCTCGAGCAGGGCCTGCGCGAGGACGACCGCAAGGGCCTCATCGAGGCGGTGATCGAGATGCGCACCCAGGCCAAGGCCCGGGGCCTGTGGCTGCCGCACATGCCCGCCGAGTGGGGCGGGATGGGGCTCGGGCACGTGGAGATGGCGATGGTGCAGGCCGAGGCGGCCAAGTCGCGCTTCGGTCCGTTCGCACTCAACGCCCAGGCCCCCGACGAGGGCAACATGCACACCCTGTTGCACTGGGGCACCGACGAGCAGAAGGAACGGTACCTGCGGCCCCTGTGCGAGGGCGTGGCCCGCTCCTGCTTCGCGATGACCGAGCCGGAGGTGGCGGGCTCCGACCCGACCCTCATCCGCACCCGGGCCTACCCGGACGGCGACGAGTGGGTGATCAACGGTCACAAGTGGTTCATCAGCCAGGCCCACCGTGCCAACTTCGCGATCCTCATCTGCCGCACCGAGGACGATCCCGAGATCCCCCAGGCCGCGAACACCGCGTTCATCGTCGACCTGCCCGCCGAAGGCTGGAAGGAGGTGCGGGAGATCGAGACGATGCACGGCGGCACCGGCCACTCCGAGATCCTCATCGAGGACCTGCGCGTCCACGGGCGCCAGATGCTCGGCGGCCGGGGTCAAGGGCACCTGCTCGGCCAGTACCGGCTCGGTCCGGCCCGCCTCGCGCACTGCATGCGCTGGCTCGCCCAGGCCGAGACCGCCCTCGACATGATGGTGGACCGTGCCC